>NZ_BAABJQ010000028.1:0-113730 GCF_039543385.1 Rugosimonospora acidiphila | reverse complement strand
GCGCCGCCCGCGGCCCGGCCCGCGTCACCGACGCCCGCGCCTCGGCAGGCGCCGGCCAGGCCGGCCGGCGGCCAGTCGGCGAGCCCCCGATCGAGTGGCGGCCGGGCGGGCGGGCCCGGGGCGTCCGACGAGTCCTCGCCGTCCGACGAATCGGAGGCGGACTGGCCGACGATCGCGCGGCCGGGCGGGCAGCTCGACGCCCGCGTCGATGCCGGACAGGCCGGGTCCAATCCGCCCGGCTCGGACGGATCCAGCCCGGACGTCTCGGAGTTCGGTGAAAGTGTGGCTCCGGGTGCCGGGATGAGCCTCGCGACGCAATCTTCACCCACGACGGCCTCCGGGACCGCCGGCCCCGGCCCGGGTTCGGCGGACACCGGCCACGGGGGCCCACAACCCGGGGCGACGGGCGGAGTGGGCGCCGGGCCGGCCGGGATGACCTCGACCGCCATGACGTCGACCGCTGTGACCTCGACCGCGATGAGCCCGGCCCCAACGAGCCCGGCCCCGATGAGCGCCCCTCCGACGAGCACCGTCGCCAGCTCCGCGACGACCGGCCCGGGGTCGGGCGCCGCGAGTTCGGGCGTGTCCGGTGCTCGCGCGGCCGCCAGGGCCGCCGCCAGCGGGCGCGCCGCGAACGGCCGCGCCAACGGCGCCCCGAACGGTCGCGCCAACGGCGCCGGGCCGGCCCGGAGCAGGGCGGGCCAGGACGCCCGGGGCGCGGGCGAGCGGCCGGGCTCCGGAGCCCCACCGGCCGACGCGGGGTGGGACTCCATGCCGCCGGACGAACCGCCGTACGACCCCGACTACGATCCGCCGGTGCGGGACGCCCTGGTGCACGAGGGCTTCGACCCGGGTGACGAACCGCTCGACGAGATCGTCAACGACCAGACCGCACACCTGACCAGCGAGCAGCAGGCGCTCCAGCTGCTCCAACAGACCCTCGGCGCGGAGAAGATCGGCGAGGTCGACGTCCGCTGATCTCGTGCTTCGGCCGGGAGCGGGGACAGTCCCGGCGAGGGAGGCCCGAGGTGGGCATGCCCGGCGGCCGTGATCGCTCCGGAGGGCTAGGCTTGGCCAGCTGAAGAACCAACGACAGGAGAGTCCCGTGCGCCCCGGTGGACAGCCCAACCTGCAGCAGCTGATGAAGCAGGCGCAGAAGATGCAGCAGCAGATGGCCGACGCGCAGGCCGAGCTGGCCGACGCCGAACTCACCGGCACCGCCGGGGGTGGCCTGGTCACGGTCACCATCAAGGGCACCGGCGAGGTGACCGCCGTGAAGATCGATCCGAAGGCGGTCGACCCGGACGACGTGGAGACCCTGGAGGACCTGGTGCTCGCCGCGTTCCGCAACGCCTCCGAGGCGGTACGGGACCTGACCGAGGAGAAGATGGGTCCGCTCACCTCGGGCCTCGGTGGGCTCGGCGGCCTGGGCATGCCCGGGTTCTGACGGTCTCATCATGTACGAAGGCGCCATCCAGGACCTGATCGACGAGCTCGGCCGGCTGCCTGGCGTCGGACCCAAGAGCGCCCAGCGGATCGCGTTCCACATCCTGTCGGCCGACCCGACGGACGTGAAACGCCTCGCCGTCGCGCTGCAACGGGTCAAGGAGCAGGTTCGGTTCTGCATGACCTGCTTCAACGTGGCCGAGGCCGAGCTGTGCCGGGTCTGCCGCGACCCGCGCCGGGTCGACGACGTGCTGTGCGTGGTCGAGGAGCCCAAGGATGTCGTGGCGATCGAGCGCACCGGTGAGTTCCGGGGCCGGTACCACGTGCTGGGCGGAGCGATCAATCCGCTGGAGGGCATCGGCCCCGACCATCTCAAGATTCGTGAGCTGATGACCCGGCTGGCGGACGGGATGATCAAGGAGCTCATCCTGGCGACCGACCCGAACACCGAGGGCGAGGCGACGGCCACCTACCTCGCGCTCCTGGTCAAGCCGATGGGGATCACCGTCACCCGGTTGGCCAGCGGCCTGCCGGTCGGCGGCGACCTTGAGTACGCGGACGAGATCACGCTCGGCCGGGCCTTCGAGGGTCGCCGCGCTCTGTAAAACGCAAATCCGTCACACTCGGTAACCTCGCCGCCGTCTGACTCCGTCGTCTCCGCGGCCTGTCCCGAGCCTCGCCCCGCCCCGCCGCCGGTCGCCGGTGGCGGGGCGGCGTGCGTTTGGGCCACCTCAAAAAATCGACGGCGCTCACAGCGTGGGGCCCGGTAGGGTCACTCCGCCGCCGACGAATGCGCGTGGATTCGATGGTCGGGCATCGATAGATGCTGTCCGTCACATTCGGGATGGTGACCCTCGTCATGCCGGCGAGAGGGACGTAACCGGGCGTTTTGCATCCAGAGTAATCGATCAGGTAGTAGCTGGTCATACCGGCAGGCAGATATATAGATGCATTGAAAGCCTGACCGACTTAAATGCTTGATAATTATGTTGACAAAATAGTAACGTAGGTCACACAAGCATCACGGCGCGGGTCGAAGTTGATTACGAGCCCGTCCGAACCTTGACGTCCCTGGTCTTCAAGAAGGAACGTTTCTTCCCACCGAACGATGACCCCGTCACCGTCGGTGCCGCGTACCCAAGCATGGCCGAACCCATGTACGGGCACGTTGGAGTCCAAGCGGAAGACAACCAATCGGTTGCCAACTGCCACGGGCCCCGGTCAGGTCTGCGGTGTCGCCGCTGACTCCCTCCGGCGCCGTGCGGCGGCCGGGGAAAGGGGCGCGGGCTGATGACCGTTGGTCCGGTGACATCAGACTCGGAGGCGCTGACTCCGGTCGGCGGCGAAGAGGCGCTTGTGCCGGCTTCCGGCAAGAACATCGAAGGCCGCTCGCTTGGCCGGATCGCCTTCACCCGGCTGAAGCAGGATCGGGTGGCGATCGCCGGTGGCGTGGTGGTGATCCTGCTGATCCTCGTGGCGGCGCTCGCCCCCGTGTTGGTGAAGCTCTTCGGCCACCCCGTGAACGACTTCCATCAGGATCAGATCGACCCCAATCTCGGTGGCCTGCCCCTCGGTCATTGGGGCGGGATCAACAGCCACTTCCTGCTCGGCGTGCAGCCGGTCAGCGGGCGCGACATGTTCAGCCAGATCCTCTACGGTGCGCAGACCTCGCTGCTGGTCGCGTTCTTCGCGACGGTGGTGGCGGTGGTGATCGGCGTCGTGCTCGGCGTGGTGGCCGGCTACTTCGGCGGCTGGGTCGACTCCCTGATCAGCCGGGTCATGGACCTGTTCCTCGCGTTCCCGTTGCTGCTCTTCGCGATCGCGTTGATCTCCGTGCTTCCCAACGGCAACACCGTGCGCATCGTCATACTTATCTTGATCATCGGCGGCTTCAGTTGGCCGTACATCGGTCGCATCGTGCGCGGCCAGACGCTGTCACTGCGTGAACGGGAGTTCGTCGAGTCCGCGCGCAGCATCGGTGCCCGGTCCCCGCGCATCCTGTTCCGGGAACTGCTGCCCAACCTGGCCGCACCGATCCTGGTCTACACGACCCTGATCATTCCGACGAACATCCTCTTCGAGGCCGCGCTCTCCTTCCTGGGGGTCGGTGTGCAGCCGCCGCGGGCGTCGTGGGGATACCTGCTGTCCGACGCGGTGAGCTTCTACGAGTTCGACCCGATGTACATGATCATCCCTGGCCTGGCCATCTTCATCACCGTGCTGGCCTTCAACCTTCTCGGTGACGGCCTACGCGACGCCCTCGATCCGAAGAGTTCCCGCTGAGGCGGGCGGACCCGTCCGACTCGTCGCTCCACCACCCCGAGTGCGGCCGGCAACGGTCGCGTCGTCCAAGGAGGAAATCTGTGAAGACCAAGTACGGGGCGTTGGTGGCCGGTGGGGCCGCTCTCGTCCTGGCCCTTACCGCCTGCAGTGGCGGGGGCTCATCGGCGACAACCAAACCCACGGGTGGTAGTGGGTCCGGCTATAACGCCGCCACCAAGGGTGTGGTGAACCCTTCGACCAAGAAGGGCGGCACGCTCAAGCTGGTCAGCGACGCGGACGCCGACTCGTACGACCCGGCGCGCACCTACTACGCCTGGATGTGGAACTTCAGCCGGTTCTACAACCGGACGCTGCTGACCAGTGCGCCCGCCCAGGGTGCCGCCAGCCTGAAGCTGGTCAACGACCTCGCCGAGAGCCAGGACATCAGCTCCGACGGGCTGACCTACACCTACAAGCTCAAGAGTGGCGTCAAGTTCCAGGACGGCACGCCGATCACGTCCAAGGACATCAAGTACGGCATTGAGCGCATCTTCGCGCAGGACGTCCTGCCGGGCGGCCCGACCTACCTGAAGGGCATCCTGGACGAGGGGCAGAACTACCCGGGCCCGTACAAGGACACCAGCCCGGACGGCCTCAAGTCGGTCACCACGCCGGACGACACCACCATCGTGTTCAAGCTGGCTTCTCCGTTCGCGGACTTCCCGTACCTGCTGGCCATGCCCGGCGCGGGCCCGGTGCCGAAGGCCAAGGACACCGGCGCGAAGTACACCAACAACCCGGTCGCCTCGGGCCCCTATGAGTTCAAGAGCTACCAGCCCGGTAAGAGCCTGGTGCTGGTGCGCAACCCGAACTGGGACCCGTCGACCGACTCGGTGCGTAAGGCGCTGCCGGATGAGATCGACCTGACCATCATTTCGGACGACAACGAGATCGACAACGAACTGCTGGACGGCACCGCGGATGTCAACACCGCGCAGACGGGTGTGCAGTCCGCGGCCCAGGCGAAGATCCTGCTGGACGCGTCGCTGAAGGCCAACGCGGACGACTTCTTCACCGGCTTCACCCGGTACTTCTCCATCAGCTCGCAGGTCCCGCCGTTCAACAACATCAACTGCCGGATCGCCGTGCAGTACGCGGCGGACAAGGTGTCTCTGCAGACCGCCCGGGGTGGCCCCGAGGCCGGTGGCGCGATCGCGCCGTCGATGATCCCGCCGACCGTGGCCGGCTACGACGCGTCGCTCACGCCGTACACAGGCAACAGCGGCAAGCCGGACATCGCCAAGGCCAAGGACTACCTGAGCAAGTGCGGGCAGCCGAACGGCTTCAAGACGGTCATCGCGACCCAGAGCACCGACAAGGGTGAGAAGGTCGCCCAGGCCCTCCAGCAGGCCCTGGCCAAGGTGAACATCACGGCCACCATCGACGCGACCGACCCGTCGCCGTACTACTCGGCGACCATCGGCACGCCGTCGAACGTGCACAAGAAGAACTACGGCATCATGCAGGCCGGTTGGGGTGCGGACTTCCCGACCGGGTACGGCTTCCTCGACGTGATCTCCGACGGCCGGAAGATCCAGCAGGAAGGTGGCAACACCAACACCGGTGAGCTGAACGACCCGGCGATCAACTCCCTGATCGACCAGGCGGTGGCGGAGACCGACCCGACCAAGGCGGCCGACATCTGGAAGCAGGTCGACGCCAAGACCATGGACGCGGCGACCTACCTGCCGTTCGTGTTCGACAAGGCGCTCAACTACCGCAACCCGAGGCTGACCAACGCATACGTGGACTCGTACTACGGCATGCTCGACTTCCAGGCTCTGGGTGTCACCAAGTGACGTCTCCGGTTCAGTAGCCCGTACCTAGCACGTAAAGGTAGGTGAAGGCCGGAGTGCTGGGCGGTGCGGGGAAGGGTTTCCCGCACCGCCCGGCACGGGGCCGCCGCTGTGATCCGATACCTCATCCGCCGGCTGGTTACGTCGGTAGTGCTGCTGATCATCGTCAGCATCGTGACCTTTGGCATCTTCTTCCTCATCCCGAAGCTCACCGGGACCGATCCGGCGCGGCTGTTCGCCGGTAAGGTCACCGACCCGTCGGCCATCGAGGGCATCCGCATCAAGCTGGGCTTCAACAAACCGATCTGGGTGCAGTACGCCGACTTCTTCAAGGGGCTGTTCGTCGGGCGCGACTATGCCAACGGGCCGGACGTCACGCACTGCGCGGCACCGTGCTTCGGCTACTCGTTCCGCACCGACCAGGAGGTCTGGCCGCTGCTGCTCAACCGGGTGCCGGTAACCGCGTCACTGGCCGCTGGGGCGGCGATCCTGTGGCTGGTCGGCGGCACCCTGGCCGGCGTCATCTCCGCGCTGCGTCGCCGCACGTTCATCGACCGCACGGTGATGTTCGTCGCGCTGGGCGGGGTATCCCTGCCGGTCTACTTCACCGGCCTGGTGGCCCAGCTGGTCTTCGTGCACAAGGTGCACTGGTTCCCCGGCGGGCAGTACATCAACTTCGCCGACGATCCGGGCGGCTGGGCACTCAAGCTGATACCCGCGTGGGTCACGCTCGCACTGCTCTATGCCGCCACGTATGCCCGACTGACCCGGGCGACCATGCTGGAAACGCTGGGCGAGGACTATATCCGCACCGCCCGGGCCAAGGGCCTGCGCGAGACCAGCGTCATCGCGAAGCACGCGATGCGGGCGGTACTCACCCCGATCGTCACCGTCTTCGGGCTGGACCTCGGCGGCCTGCTCGGCGGCGCCATCCTCACCGAGACGGTGTTCAGCCTGCCCGGCCTGGGGCTGCTCGCGATCACCGCGATCAGACAGCTCGACCTGCCGGTCATCATGGGGGTGACGCTGTTCGCCGCGTTCTTCATCATCCTCGCCAACCTCATCGTCGATATGTTGTACGCGGTCATCGACCCGCGCGTCCGGCTCGGTTGAGCGGGAAGGTAGCTGACAATGTCCGTCGATCTGCTATCCGAATCCGCGTCCGACCCGACGCTCGCCGGCTCCCGCCCGTTCCTCGACGTCCGCGACCTGAGGGTGCATTTCCAGACCGACGACGGCCTGGTCAAGGCCGTGGACGGGCTGTCGTTCGGGCTGGCGCGCGGCAAGACGCTCGGCATCGTCGGAGAGTCCGGCTCCGGCAAGAGCGTGGCCAGCCTGGGCATCCTGGGCCTGCACCGCACCCACCGCGCGACCCGGATCGGTGGCCAGGTCTGGCTGGACGGCGAGGATCTGATCTCCGCCGATCCGGAGCACGTTCGCCGGCTACGCGGCCAGAAGATGTCGATGATCTTCCAGGATCCGCTGACCGCCATGCACCCGTACTTCACCGTCGGCGCGCAGATCATCGAGGCGTACCGGGTGCACAACAAGGTCTCGAAGTCGGTGGCCCGGGCAAGGGCGATCGAGATGCTCGACCGGGTCGGCATCCCGCAGCCGCAGCGGCGGGCGAGCGACTATCCGCACCAGTTCTCCGGTGGCATGCGCCAGCGCGCGATGATCGCCATGGCGCTGGTGTGCAACCCGGAGCTGCTGATCGCGGACGAGCCGACCACCGCGCTGGACGTAACGGTGCAGGCGCAGATCCTCGACCTGATCCGTGATCTCCAGCGCGAGTTCGGGTCGGCCGTCATCATCATCACCCACGATCTCGGTGTGGTGGCCGAGCTGGCCGACCAGATCCTGGTGATGTACGGCGGCAAGTGCGTCGAGTACGGCCCCGCCGAGGACATGTTCCTGCGCCCGGAGCACCCGTACACCTGGGGCCTGCTCGGCTCGATGCCGCGCGTCGACCGCGACGTGCGGGAACGGCTGAACCCGATCGCGGGCACCCCGCCGAGCCTGATCAACCTGCCCAGCGGCTGCTCGTTCCACCCGCGCTGCCCGTACGCCGAGCGGGACGGCATCCCCTGCCGGACCGTGGTGCCGGAGCTCGCCGTGCCGGGCGCACCCGGGGTTGCCTGTCACCTACCGCAAACGACGCGTCGCGCCACCTTCGCGAACGACATCGCCCCAGCCCTGTAAGGAGTCACCCGGTGTCCACAAACGACAACCTGCTCGAAGTTACCGGGTTGGAGAAACACTTTCCGATCACGCGTGGGGTGTTCTTCAAGCGCAAGGTGGGCGCGGTGCACGCGGTGGACGGCATCGACTTCTCGATCCAGCCGGGCGAAACGCTCGGTCTGGTCGGCGAGTCGGGCTGTGGGAAGTCCACCACCGGCCGGCTGGTGACCCGGCTGCTGGAGCCGACCGGCGGCAAGGTGGTGTTCGAGGGTAGGGACATCACCCACGTGTCCACGAACACCATGCGCCCGCTGCGGCGGGACATCCAGATGATCTTCCAGGATCCGTTCTCCTCGCTGAACCCGAGGCACACGATCGGCAGCATCGTCGGCGCGCCGCTGCAGGTGCAGAACATGCCGATGCCCAACGGGCAGAAGCGCGCCGTGCAGGAGCTGCTGGAGCTGGTGGGGCTCAACCCCGAGCACTACAACCGGTACCCGCACGAGTTCTCCGGCGGCCAGCGGCAGCGCATCGGCATCGCCCGGGCGCTGGCGCTGCGGCCGAAGCTGATCATCGCCGACGAGCCGGTGTCCGCGCTGGACGTGTCGATCCAGGCGCAGGTGGTCAACCTGCTGGACGACCTGCAGAACGAGCTGGGCCTGACGTACCTGGTCATCGCGCACGACCTGTCGGTGGTGCGGCACATCTCCGACCGGGTGGCGGTGATGTACCTGGGGAAGATCGTTGAGGTCGCGCCCCGGGACGACCTGTACAGCGAGCCGCTGCACCCGTACACGCTGGCGCTGCTCTCCGCGGTACCGGTGCCCGACCCGGCCCGGCGCGACAGCGCGCAGCGGGAGCGGATCCTGCTGGTCGGCGACGTACCCAGCCCGATCGACCCGCCGTCCGGCTGCCGGTTCCGCACCCGCTGCTGGAAGGCGCAAGAGATCTGCGCCACGCAGGAGCCCCCGCTGGCGGAGGCCGTGACCGGGCACCAGGTGGCCTGCCACTTCCCGATCGAGGCGAGCGAGCGGACCGGCCGGGGCGCGGAGGCGGCCCGCGAGGCGGCCGCCGCGGTGGCCGAGGAGTAGACCCACTTCAGGGACCGGGCATCGCCGGACCAAACACCGCCGGACCAAACACCGCCAGACCGAGTACCGCCAGACCGAGTACCGCCAGGGCCGCCTTTCGATTCAGGTCGAAGGCGGCCCCGTCGTGTAGTGGCCACCGTCGATCCGCCAGGAACCCGACCCGGAGCCGTGAACAGGATGGGCCCGGTCGGCGAAGAAGGAGTGAGCGCTCGGCCGAGCAGACCTCCACGGCGGAAAGGCAGGCCATGACTGGAATGATCCACAGATGACTGCGGCGACGCGGCCGTACCCGAGCGAGACCGACGCCGCAGCGGTACAGCGGTCCATCCGGGAGCCCGATCACTTCGTCTCGATCTTCGACCGCTACTACAACGAGATCCACGGCTACGCCGCCCGCAGACTCGGCCAGGGCCCGGCCGACGACGTGGCGTCGGAGACGTTCCTGATCGCGTTCGCCGGCCGGGACCGGTACGACGTGAGCCGCGCGGACGCGCGGCCCTGGCTGTACGGGATCGCCTCGAACCTGATCGCCCGGCATCACCGGGCCGAGCAGCGGAGGTACCGGGCGCTGGCCCGTGCCGAGGTCGACGAGGTCAGCGAGGGCCACGCCGACCTGGTGGCGATCCGGGTCGACGCACAGGCTCACCGGGTACCGCTGGCGGCGGCGCTGTCCGAGCTTCCGAAGCGGGACCGGGACGTCCTGCTGCTCGTCGCCTGGGCCGACCTGACCTCCGAGGAGGCGGGCCAGGCGCTCGGCATCCCCGCGGGTACCGCCCGCTCCCGGCTGCACCGGGCCCGGCAGCGGATCCGTGCCGCGCTGGACCGGCTCGGCCCGACTACGACGAATCCACAAGGAGACCACTGATATGAACGACCTCGCCGACCTCAAGGACGTGTGGGGCGAGCCCGCACCGCCGACGCAGTCGGCCCGCACCGCCGCCCGAGCCGCGCTGATGCGACAGATCACCGCCGTACACAACTCGGCACCGGCACCCGAGCGCCCGCGCCGGCTCGGCGTCCGGCTCGGCTGGTTGACCGGAGGTGTCGCGGTGGCGGCGGGAGTGGCCGCGGTGGTGGCGTTCGCCGTTCCGACGGGCACCGAGCGGTCCACCGAGCAAACCAATTCCTCATCCGGCCAGCAGATCCTGCTCTCCGCCGCCGTCGTGGCGGACGCCCAACCCGCCGGTACCGGAAAGTACTGGCACCTCAGCGAGGTGGTGCCCGACAGCAACGGCCACCCGCAGAAGCTGGACACCTGGGTCGGGCATGACGGGTCCGGCTACAGCGAGCCCGAGGGCACCAACGGTGTATATCCGACGACGGTGGGCGGCGGCTTCTCGGTCGGGGCCGCCTCGCTGACGCTCGACCAGGTCAACGCGCTGCCCACCGATCCGGCAGCGCTCACGGCGTGGATCACCGACACCTACACCCACCCGGCGCAGCAGCCGGCGCCGGTCGTCTCGGGTCGAGCGCTCCCGTTCGTCCAGAAGCAGGCTCCCCCGGCCGACGCCATCCCGTCCTACGTCGCGACCAACCTGCCCGAACTGCTCGGGGAGGTGCCCGCCCCGCCCGCGGTCCGGGCCGCGGCCCTGCGGGCGCTCGCCGCGATGCCGAACGTGACCAGCCTCGGCGCGATGGATGGTGGCCAGGGACTGCGGATCGCCATCCCGTCGCCGCCCGCGGACAAGTACCCGGGCGGCAAGGTCCCGGCCGGCGCGGACCACCTCACGCTGGTCATCGACCCCACCACCTCGATGCTGATCAGCACCACCAGCTACGGCGGCACCATCAAGATCACTAAGGCGGGATGGACGAACGACCTGCCCAGGATCATCGACTCGTCCAAGTGACGCCGTCCCCCCGCCGCGCACCGTCCAGGGCGTGACGGGAAAGTCCGCCAGGTCAGCCCTCGGGCCGGTCCAGCACGCCGAGCATCAGGCGGTGGACCGGTTCGAGGTCGTCGGCGTCGCCCAGCCGGACGCGCCCGCCCCGGATGACGTACCACTCGTCGGCGTCCTTGTACTGCACCCGCAGGGTCAGGCTCAGGTCGTCGGACAGCTCGGTGCGCAGCGTCAGCTGTCCCGTGACGACGCCCACCTCCTCGGTCCACACCCCGCCCGGTCCCGCGGTGAAGTCCCCGGTCCGCGACGAAATCATCAGCAGCTCCCCAGCAGGTCGGACAGGGCCGACTTCTCGGCATTGGTGATGGTCAGCTGCCAGTAGTGTTTCACCGCTATCCAGTCCTCGGCGTACCCGCACCAGAAGCTCCGGCTCGGCGGCCGCCACTGCGACGGGTCCTGGTCGCCCTTTGACTCGTTGAGCGAGGACGTGACCGCGAGCAGTTGCGGCCGGGTCAGGTCGTTGGCGAACTCCTCGCGTCGCTGAGTGGTCCAGTTCTTGGCACCCGACTTCCAGGCGTTGGCCAGCGGCACCACATGGTCGATCTGCAGCTTCTGCGGATCGGTGTAGCTCTTGCCGTCGTACGGGCTGGTCCAGTCGCCGGCAGTGATCTCGCACGAGGACGTGACGCGCACGCCCGAGCCCTGGTGCTCCAGCACCACGTCCCGGGTATCGCAGCCGTGGCCCTGGCTGATCCAGTGCGGGAACTTCTCACGGCTGTAGCCCGACATGCTCAGCCCGTTCGACACGGTCAGCCCGGCGAGCTGCTGGCCGGCCGCACCGGCACCCTGGCCCGCCGGGCCGCTGCCGATCGGGCCGGGCGAGGCGCCGGCGCCGCCCTGGTCGAGGATGCTCGGATCGCACGCGGACAGGGCAACCAGCGCGAACAATGCGATGAGGGCACGGATGGTACGCACCACCTCAGCTTGAGGGTAGGCGGCCGGTCCCGCCACTCGGACGGGCAGGATGGAGTCATGGCAGACGGTTTGCGGTTGTCGTCCGCGCGTGGCCGGGGTGCCGTCTTCGCCTCGGTGGTCGCCTCGGGGATGGCCTTCCTCGACAGCACCGTGGTCAACGTCGCGCTCCCGCACATCGGCAAAGATCTTGGCGCGAACGTTGCTGGTCTACAGTGGACGATCAGCGCCTACACGCTCGCCCTGGCCGCGCTCGTGCTGCTGGGCGGCGCGCTCGGCGACCGGTACGGCCGGCGCAAGGTGTTCCTGATCGGTGTGGTGTGGTTCACCGCCGCGTCGGTGCTGTGCGGATTCTCGGTGAACGTGGGCATGCTCACCGCCGCCCGCGCGCTGCAGGGCTGCGGCGCGGCCCTGTTGACTCCGGGGTCGTTGGCGCTGCTGCAGGCATCGTTCGTCGACAAGGACCGGGCCAAGGCGATCGGCGCGTGGTCCGGGCTGTCCGGAGTGGCCACCGCGATCGGGCCGTTCCTCGGCGGCTGGCTGATCGACACGCTGTCCTGGCGCTGGATCTTCTTCATCAACGTGCCGCTGGCGGTGCTCGCGGTCGTCGCGGCGGTGGCCTGGGTGCCGGAGAGCCGCAACCCGAGCACCGGACGGTTTGACCTGCCCGGCGCGGTACTCGCCGCGGCCGGCCTGGCCGGTATCACGTACGCGCTGATCCAGCGCGGCGCCGGGGCGATACCCGCCACCGCCGTCGGGGTGGTGGCGCTGGTCGTGTTCGTGCTGGCCGAACGGCGCCGGGGCGACGCCGCGATGCTGCCACCCCGGCTGTTCCGTTCCCGCCAGTTCAGCGCCATCAACCTGGTCACCTTCTTCATCTACGCCGGCCTGTCCGGCATCACCTTCTTCCTCGTCGTCGAGCTTCAGGTGGCGTCCGGCTTCTCGGCGCTGAAGGCAGGCGTGGCGCTGCTGCCGATGACCCTGCTGCTGCTGGTCGGCTCGTCCCGCGCCGGGGCGCTGGGCGCGAGGATCGGTCCCCACTGGCCGCTGACCGGCGGCTCCGTGATCGCCGGCGTGGGGATCCTGCTGATGCTGCGGATCGGCCAGCACACCTCATACTGGCTGGACGTGCTGCCGGCGGCGATCCTGTTCGGGCTGGGCATGACGCTGGTGGTGGCGCCGCTGACCGCGGCGATCCTGGCCGCGGCACCCAGCGAACAGGCCGGCACGGCCAGCGGTGTGAACAACGCCGTCGCCCGCTCCGGCGGGCTGCTCTCCGTCGCCGCGCTTCCGCTGGCGGTGGGCATCAGCGGGCAGCAGTACCAGCAGCCGGGCGTGCTGAGCCACGGGTTCCACCTGGCCGTGCTGGGGTGTGCCGGCCTGTACGCGCTGGGCGCGCTGACCTCGCTGGTACTGGTGAAGCGGGAGCCCTCCGCCCGGGCGCACCCGGTGCCCCCGTCGGCGGCCCCGGGCGTGCCCCCCGCCCCGCCCGTGCGATCCGAGCGGGGCGGAGGGACCGACGCCTAGGCGACGGCGGATCAGTCCCGGTTGATCGCGCTGGCGACCGCGCGTAGCGACGCGGTGACGATGTTGTCGTCCGTCGCGACGCCCCACCGGACCTCGCCGTCCACCTCACACTCCACGTACGCGGCCGCCTGCGCGTCTCCGCCGGCGGTCAACGCGTGCTCGGCATAGTCCAGTACCCGTACCGAAACGTCCACGGTGGACAGCGCGTTGACGAAGGCGTCGATCGGGCCGTTCCCCACTCCGATCAGGTCCCGCCGCGTCCCGTCCACGTCGACGGACACGTTGAGCTCCACCTTCCCGTCCAGCGCCGACGTGGAGTACCTCGCCATCTTCACCCGGCGCGCGGTCGGGCGAAGATACGTCGCGGAGAAGATGTCCCACATCTGCTCCGGCGTGACCTCGCCGCCCTCGTCGTCGGTGTGCTGCTGCACCACGCCGGAGAACTCGATCTGCAGCCGGCGGGGCAGCTCGAGCTGGTGCTCGGTGCGCATGATGTAGGCCACGCCGCCCTTGCCGGACTGCGAGTTGACCCGGATCACCGCCTCGTACGTGCGCCCGACGTCCTTCGGGTCGATGGGCAGGTACGGCACTCCCCAGGTGAAGTCGTCGACCCCCACCCCGGCCTCGGCGGCGTCCCTGGTCAGCCAGTCCAGGCCCTTGTTGATGGCGTCCTGGTGGGAGCCGGAGAACGCCGTGTAGACCAGGTCACCGGCGTACGGGTGGCGTTCGTGTACGGGCAGCTGGTTGCAGTACTCGACGGTGCGGCGGATCTCGTCGATCTGCCGGAAGTCGATCTGCGGGTCGATGCCCTGGCTGAACAGGTTCAGTCCGAGTGTGACCAGGTCCACATTGCCGGTGCGCTCACCGTTGCCGAACAGGCAGCCCTCCACCCGGTCGGCGCCGGCCATCACGCCCAGCTCGGCGGCGGCCACGGCGCAGCCCCGGTCGTTGTGCGGGTGCAGGCTCAGGATCACCGAGTCGCGGCGGGGCAGGTGCCGGTGCATCCACTCGATCGAGTCGGCGTACACGTTCGGGGTGGCCATCTCGACCGTGGCCGGCAGGTTGACGATCAGCGGACGGTCCGGGGTCGGGTCGATCACGTCGATCACCGCCGAGCAGATCTCCAGCGCGTACTCCAGCTCGGTACCGGTGTAGCTCTCTGGCGAGTACTCGTAGTAGATGTCGGTGTCCGGGGTGTGGATCTCCTGGTACTTCTTGCACAGCCGGGCCGCGCTGGTGGCGATGTCGGTGATGCCGTCCTTGTCCAGCCCGAACACCACCCGGCGCTGGAGCACCGAGGTCGAGTTGTAGATGTGCACGATGGCCCGCTTGGCGCCGCGCAGCGACTCGAAGGTCCGGTCGATCAGGTGCTCGCGGCACTGGGTCAGCACCTGGATCGTCACGTCGTCCGGGATCAGATCCTGCTCGATCAGCTGCCGCAGGAAGTCGAAGTCGGTCTGGCTGGCCGCCGGGAAACCTACCTCGATCTCCTTATATCCCATCTGTACCAGCAGCGTGAACATCCGCCGCTTGCGCTCGGGGGACATCGGGTCGATCAGTGCCTGGTTGCCGTCGCGCAGGTCCACCGCGCACCAGCGCGGCGCCGCCTCGATCCGGCGTTCGGGCCACTGCCGATCCGGCAGCTCGACCGTGAACTGTTGGTGGTAGGGCTGGTAGCGGCCGAAGGGCATGGCGCTGGCCCGCTGTCGCGCGATGGCGTCGCCGGCGGTCGTGGTGCTGCTGATCGTGTCGTCAGTCATGTCGGAAGCTCCAAAGCCGGAAGGGAGGTGACCGGCTTGGTCCGCATGCTCAGGCGAGGACGCGTGCCTACTCCGCGACGGGGTGCCGGCCGGATGGAGCCCCGCCGCGGCAGCGAAGAAGCAGTACCCGCGACATAACAGGGGACACTGTACGCCACAGCGGCATCACTCAACCCAGGCTCCCGCGATCTGGGAGGCGCGCTCGCCGCGCGCCCGACAGGGGCGGCAGACAGGGCGGTCGAGCCGGCTCGCGGCACGGGCGGGCGCGCCCACCCGCGCGTCGGCGTCGCTACTGGTCGGAGTCTGGCGGCGGGGTGGGTGAGGCGGTGGCCACCGGTGTTCCGGGTACCACCGGGGCCGGCAGGGCCACCGTGGGCGGTGCCGCACCCGGCCCCGAGGCCAGCAGGAACGTGCCCATCGGCAGGGCCGCCCCGGTCAGCGTGCCGTCCGTGTCGTAGCAGTAGATCCCCGCGTCGACCGGCGGGGTCAGCGCCGCCGAGTTGGGCTGGATGGAGAAGCACTGACCCTTGGCGCCCTGCATGGTCGCGTTGTTGACGGCGATGGCCTGATCCCGGTCGGTGAGGATGGGCAGCCAGGTGGTGAACAGGTACTCCACCCGGGGATCGGCCGCCGCAGGCAGGGCGCCGGTGGAGTCGGCGACCCGTACGCAGCCCGTCGGGGCGGGGCTCGGCGGCGTGCCGTCCGGATCGGCGCTCTCGTCGTCGGTGGGGTCGGGAGCGGCCGGAACGGGGCTCAGGGCGCACTGGTACAGCCCGTTGCGGGTGTCCGCGACCGCCACGTCGACCGTGCCGCTCAGTGCCCCGCCCGGGATGGTGACCAGCCACGACCCGTCGGCCGCGATGGTCACCGAGACGGTACGGGCCGGCCGGCCGTGCGAGGTGAGCGTGTAGGTGGCCGTGTACCGCTTGTCCTGGGACGTGGCGACCCGGGCGGCCAACTGCCCCCAGGCGTCGGTCGGGCCGGTCGGCGCCGGGCTGGGGCTGGGGTCCGCCGGTGGCGGCGGGGTGCTGCCGCACCCGACCGCCGATAGCACGCCGACCAGGACGATTGCGGCAACTCCGGTTCTCAGGCGCACCGAGTCATTGTGGGTCACACAACGGCCGGATCGTGGGATCGACTCTCCAAGCCGCTGCGCCGCGCCGGTACCCTTGGTGTCGTCCCACTAGCGCCGCCGGCCTGACCAGGCCCGTCGCCATTCGCGACGGCCGCAGTGACCGGCGGCGTCGTCGCGTGGGACCAGGGTCGCGGCGAGCGGAGGTCTCGTCGGGCCTGTCGCGGCAGCGTTGACGCGGCGGGGGTTCACAGGCTCGCGGCGTGTGCCGCGATGGAGAGGGGGTCACTCGCGTGGCGCTCGTGGTGCAGAAATATGGCGGCTCGTCGGTTGCGGACGCCGAGCGCATCAAGCGGGTAGCCGAGCGGATCGTGGACACCCGAAAGGCGGGGGACGACGTTGTCGTGATCGTCTCCGCCATGGGCGACACCACAGACGAGCTGTTGGAGCTCGCACATCAGGTCAGCCCGCTGCCACCCGGCCGGGAGCTGGACATGCTGCTCACCTCGGGTGAGCGCATCTCGATGGCGCTGCTGGCCATGGCGATCCACAACCTGGGCTACGAGGCGAGGTCGTACACGGGCTCGCAGGCAGGGGTGATCACCACCTCGGCGCACGGCCGGGCACGAATCATCGACGTGACCCCGGGCCGGCTGCTCACCGCGCTGGACGAGGGCGCGATCGCGATCGTCGCCGGCTTCCAGGGCGTGTCCCAGGACACCAAGGACATCACCACCCTCGGCCGGGGCGGCTCGGACACCACCGCGGTAGCGGTGGCCGCCGCCCTGCGGGCCGATGTCTGCGAGATCTACACGGACGTGGACGGCGTGTTCACCGCGGACCCGCGGATCGTGCCGAACGCCCGGCGGATCGAACAGATCACCTACGAGGAGATGCTGGAGCTGGCCGCGTGCGGCGCGAAGGTGCTGATGCTGCGCTGCGTAGAGTATGCGCGGCGCTACGGCATGCCGATCCATGTCCGCTCGTCGTACTCGAACAAGCCGGGGACCATCGTCTCCGGATCGATGGAGGATCTTCCCGTGGAGCAAGCACTGATCACCGGCGTCGCGCATGATCCCAGCGAGGCCAAGATCACCATTGTCGGAGTGCCCGACGAGCCGGGCGAGGCGGCGCACCTCTTCGAGACGGTCGCCCTCGCCGAGACCAACATCGACATGATCGTTCAGAACGTGTCGACGGAGGGTACCGGTCGCACCGACATCTCCTTCACGCTCCCGAAGAGCGACGGGCCGGCCGCCATGGCGGCGCTAGGCAAGATCAAGGAGAAGGTCGGCTTCAAGGGCTTGCTCTTTGATGATCACGTGGGCAAGGTGTCCCTCATCGGGGCCGGGATGCGCTCGCACCCCGGCGTCGCCGCCAAGTTCTTCGCCGCGCTGGCGGAGGCGGGCGTCAACATCGAAATGATCTCCACGTCCGAGATCCGGGTGTCGGTGGTCTGCCGGGACACCGATCTGGACGCTGCGGTCGTCGCCATTCACAACGCGTTCGACCTGGGCGGGGACGAGGAAGCCGTGGTCTACGCCGGGACCGGGAGGTAGGACGTGAGCGACAAGAATCTACCCAGGCTGGCCGTTGTCGGGGCAACCGGCGCGGTCGGGGGGGTGATGTGCGACCTGCTCTCCTCCCGGAAGAACGTGTGGGGGGAGATCCGGTTAATCGCCTCGGCGCGCTCGGCCGGGCGGAAGATGACCGTGCGCGGCGAAGAACTGACCGTCCAGGCGCTGACCCCCGAGGCCTTCGACGGCATCGACGTGGCCATGTTCGACGTGCCGGACGAGATCTCCGCCGAGTGGGGGCCGATCGCGGCGTCCCGGGGTGCGGTCGTGGTGGACAACTCGGGCGCCTTCAGGATGGACCCGGACGTCCCCCTGGTCGTACCGGAGATCAACCCTGAGCAGGTGCGCAACCGGCCGAAGGGGATCATCGCGAACCCCAACTGCACCACCCTCACCATGATCGTCGCGCTGGCCCCGCTGCACCACGAGTACGGGCTGCGCGAGCTGGTGGTCGCCTCGTACCAGGCGGTGTCCGGCGCCGGCAAGCCCGGCATCGACACCCTGCTGAGCCAGATCGACAAGGTGGCGGGCAACCGTGACCTCGGCTCCCGCTCCGGCAACGTGCGCCGGGCGGTCGGCGACGACCTCGGCCCGTTCCCGGCGCCGATGGCGCTCAACGTGGTGCCGTGGGCGGGATCGCTCAAGGACAACGGGTGGTCCTCCGAAGAGGTCAAGGTCCGCAACGAGTCCCGCAAGATCCTCGGGTTGCCCGATCTCAAGGTCTCCGCGACGTGTGTCCGGGTTCCGGTGGTCACCAGCCACTCGGTCGCCATCCACGCGGTCTTCGCCACCGAGGTGGACGCCGAGGGGGCCCGGGAGGCACTGCGCCACGCCCCCGGCGTGATCCTGGTCGACGACCCGGCGGCCGGGGAGTTCCCGATGCCGATCGACGCGGTGGGCACCGACCCGTCCTGGGTCGGCCGGATCCGCCGGTCGATGGACGACCCCCGGGCGCTGGACCTGTTCGTGACCGGCGACAACCTGCGCAAGGGCGCCGCGCTCAACACCGCGCAAATCGCCGAGGTCATCGCCGCGGAGTTCGTGCCGGCGCGCTGACTCCTCGGCGGACCCAACGACGTTTCATCCCTCCTTCCGCACACAGCGCGCGGTCACCGGGTCGGCCCCGGGCGATCCCCGGGGAAGCCCGGTGGCCGCACGCCGGAGGAGTCGGGAACGAGGGTCGAAACACGCGGGACCCACGAAACGACGCGGGAAGCCTCGAAACACGCGGAAGCCTCGCAACGACAAAGTCCCCGCCGCACCGAAGTGCGGCGGGGACTTTACGTGGTGCTGATGTGCCGGTCGCCTCTCGGCGAGTGGCGCGACGCGGCTCCAGCCGTACGGTATTCCGCGAAGGCAATTTAGTTGAGGCCCGGGGACACGGAGCACATCAGCGTTGGGTACAACGCGGGCCGGGGCCGCCGGCATTTCGTGAGCTGGGTCACTCCGGCGTCCCGGGGCAGACCGTCAGGCCGCCCCGCTGGCCGGGCGCACCGAGGCCACCCGGACGCTGTCCCGCCCGGTACGTTTTGCCTCGTAGAGGGCCACATCGGCGCGGTGCAGGGTGTCCGCCGGAGACTCGTCCGCCGACTGGAGCGCCACGCCGACGCTGATCGTGCGCCCCTGACGCCTGGCCGCCTGGGCGAGTCGCTCCGCGATTGCCCGCGCCTCCTCCGGCCGCTTCACCTCGATCACCGCCGCGAACTCGTCGCCCCCGATCCGGTACAGCTCGTCGCCGCTGCGCAGGGTCGCGAGCAGGGTGCGGGACAGGTCCACCAGGGCGCGGTCGCCGGCCTGGTGCCCGTACTCGTCGTTGAGCTGCTTGAACCGGTCGATGTCGATGGCCAGCAGGGCGGTACGCCCGGGTGTCGACCTGGCCAGCCGCTCCCCGAACGGGCCGTAGTGGCGCAGCCCGGTGAGCGGGTCGGAACTGGCCTTCTCGGATAGCCGGCGCAGCGTGTCCAGCCGGTCCAGGCTGGTCCAGGCGTGCGCCGCGAGCAGTTCGAGCAGGTTGGGGATGGCCGGGTCCGGGCGCATGGTGCGCTCGTCCACGGCGAGCAGCACGGCGCCGGCCGTGGCCGGGTCGGCCCCGGCGTCGCGTCCCGGCCCGACCGGTACCGAGATCATCGTTCCCACCCCGATGGCGGTGAGCAGCTCGAACCCGTGATCGCCGAACTCGGCCGGGTCGCCCAGGGTGTATGCCGCCCCGTGCCGCCGCGCGCGGACGGTGAACTGGGCCAGCACCTCGGGCCCGAGGGCGGCCAGCCGGTCGCCGAGCGGGGTGGGGTTCTGGTGATCCAACAGGGCCCGGGCGCCGGCCCGTCCCGGCAGCAGCACCGCGGGGGTGGACAGCCCGGACACCTCGCGGGCCGCGACCAGCGAGCGGCGCAGCAGCTGCCGCTCGTCCGTAGCGGTGCCGAAGGCCAGCGCGTGGCGCAGCAGCTTCTCGCTGGCCGATTCGCTCGGCGGGCCGCCCAGCGCCGTGACCCGGGCGCCGATGCGCGCCGCGATCTCCTCGATCACCGGCCGCCACAGGTCGATGTCGACCGGTATGCCCCACTCGACGTTGAACGCCCCACACGGCCGGCCGTCCGGACCGGGGATGGGCGCGCAGATCTCGACCTCGACCGAGGGGCCGAGCGAGACATAATCCTCATCGGCGGACACATCCGTCACCACGGCGGTCCGGCCGCTCTGGTAGACCCGCCCGGCGACCCCGGCGCCGAACGGGAGCGAGGAGTACACGTGCCAGGAACCGGCCGCGGCGACGCATCGCAGGTACTCCTGGACCGGCAGCAGCACGGCGGTCATCGCCGGGCTGTGCGCCGCGAAGGACTCCACGGCACGCCGGCACGCCACGTTGACCGACGCGGACTCGTCGAGGGCGCTGGTGACGTCCTCCAGGAGCTGGTCGAGGGGCACTTCACCAGTCCAAAGATTCGGTGGGACCGGTTCGCGCCGATCCCGGTGGGTCCGGCCGCCAACCTGCGGGCGACCTCGATCAAAGGTACCTCTAACGGGGGAACCCGCGAGGTGCCCGAGCAGGCGCCGGCCCAGGTGAGGGGCGGTGCCCCGGCAATCCGGGCCGCCGGTCCGGGCCGCCGGTCGATGGCCGGCGGCCGGTGGGCCGGGCCCGGGCCGGTGGCTCAGTCGGCGGCGGGGGCCGGCTCCTGCGCCAGCAGCTGCCGCACCCGGGGCACGACCTGCTCGCCGTACAGCCGCAGCGCGGTCATCATCTTCTCGTGCGAGAGCGTCCCCGAGCTGTACTTGAACTCGAAACGGTCGACGCCGAGCGTCCGCACCGTATCCGCGATCTTCTTGGCCACCGTGTCAGGGGAGCCGACGTAGAGCGAACCCTGATCCGCCTCCAGCTCGAAGCGGCGGCGGTCGGTGGGGCCCCAGCCGCGTTCGCGACCGATCCGGTCGTGCATCGCCCGGTAGTGCGGCCACAACTCCTCGCGGGCCCGCTCATCCGTCTCGGCGACGTACCCGGGTGAGTGCACCCCGATCGGGAGCCGGTCGAACTCGAACTGGTCGAGCGCCCGGTGGTACAGGTCGACATACGGCGCGAAGCGTGCCGGCTGACCGCCGATGATCGCGAGCATGAGCGGCATCCGGTAGCGGGCCGCCCGGACCACGGACTCGGGGCTGCCGCCGACGCCCACCCAGGTGCGTAGGTGGCCCGACTCCGTCTTCGGGTACACCTCCTGGTTCGAAAGGCCCGCGCGCAGCCGGCCCTGCCAGGTGACCGGGCCCTCGTCCAGCAGCCGGGAGAACAGGTCGAGCTTCTCCTCGAACAGCTCCTCGTACTGGGCGAGGTCGTAGCCGAACAGCGGGAACGACTCCGTGAACGAGCCGCGGCCGAGGATGATCTCGGCGCGACCCTGAGAGACCGCGTCCAGCGTCGCGAACTTCTCGAAGACCCGCACCGGATCGTCGGAGCTGAGCACGGTTACCGCGGTGGTGAGCCTGATCCGCTCGGTACGCGCGGCGATCGCCGCCAGCACGATCTCGGGGGCGGAGATGGCGAAGTCGTCCCGGTGGTGCTCCCCGATGCCGATGGCGTCGATGCCCAGGCCGTCGGCCAGCACGGCCTCCTCGACCACGTTGCGGATCACCTGCGGGTACGGCAGGCGGTGCCCATCGGCGTCCTTGGTGACGTCCCCGAAGGTGTCGATGGCGAACTCAAGCGGTGCGGGCATCTTCGTTCCTTCCCCAGTGGCGCGGCCAGTAGACGCGAACGGCGCCACCGGGGGGAGCATTCCCGCGGCGCGAGTCGGTCACACCGGCCGTGGCTCGGTCACGCCGGCCGCGGCGACGACCGCCGGGCGCCATCGCCGCCGGTTCGGTCGCCCTCGTCCCGTTCGCCGCCCCCGGCGTCGATCCGGATGCCCAGCGCGCCGGCCATTACCAACGCCAGGGCCGCGAGGTCCGTACCGTCGACCGTGGCGCCCCGCCAACTCGTCACGCCGCCGATGCCGGCCAACTCGCAGCCGCCGACGATCGTGCCCTCCATCCGGGCGTCGTCGAAGTGCGCCCCCGACAGATCACAGCCGACGAACCGCGCCCCGCCCAGGTCCGCGCCGGTGAAATCCGCGCCGGTCAACGTGCACCGGTCGAACCGCACCGCGCGGAAGCTGGCGAACCGCCATCCCGACAGGTCCAGTCGGCACTCCTCGAACACGACGTCGCGCAGCACCCCCGACGCGTATCCGAGTCCGGTCATCCGCGATCCGGCGAACCGCACCCGCACCAGCGCGCCGTGGTCGGACCGCAGGTTGGCCCAGTCGCAGGTCTCCACCAGGCAGTCGGTGAACCGGGCCGCGTCGATCCGGGTACCGGACAGGTCCACCCCCCGCAGCCGGCACTGCTCGAACTCGACGGACTCGGCACACCGCCCGGACAGGTCGACGTCGCGCAGCGCGACTCCCCGGTACGTCGTCTCCGGCTCGAGGTCACGGCCGGCGGAGTCCGGGCCGGCCTGGTCATCGCGCGTCGGCAGCCTCGGCGGCGCCGGCTCGCGCGCCGTCGCCGCGGTGGCGCTGCGGGGTCGTGGTGCCACGGGTCCGGATCCTATCCGCAGTTAGCCGTCGCGAGCGTGCTTATCCCGCCAGTCTTTGTTACTCTTCGGTCTACTGGCGAGTTTACTGACGAGTTCGCTTAGCGCCGCAGGACCGCCAATGCGTGAATTCTCGGATAATCGCAACGAACGATTTCTGAACTTCCGTCAAAACCGCCCTCTGTATTCCCGGATTCGCCAGTGCCTCGGGCGGCGCGGCTCACAGAATGCACCGGCTGTCGGTCGTAGACCGCGCCTTTACGTGGTGCTAAACCTTTAGGAGCCATCGATTCCAAGGCCGTCGCCGAACCGAGGGGGGTCGGCGATGAACAACGGCAATCTGGAGTAGTGAGTGAACAAGCTGAAAGCATCGGCGATCTCCGCCGCTGGCGGCGTCGTACTGGTCAGCCCGTTCCTGGGGGCGCTCGGCGCGCAGGCGCAGCCGCTGCCGCACACCGTGTACGTTTCGACGCACGGCGTGATCACGGCAAGTGACAAGGGCTGCGACTCCGCCGCGTACAAATCGATCAGTGCCGCGGTTTCAGGGGTGGACGCGAAGGGCACTGTGATCGTTTGTGGGGGGACTTTCCGCGAGACCGTATCCGTGGCGAAGGCGGTGACGCTCCAGGGGCGATCCGGGGCGACCATCGATGCCACCAACCAGAACAACGGCGTGACAATCACGGCGTCCGGAGTCACCATCTCCGGACTCACCGTCGAGAACGCCATCGGTGAGGGAATTCTCGCCAACGGTGTCAGCGGCATCACCATTGCCGGCAATGTGGTCAAGCACAACGACTTGGGCGCGCTGCCGACCAACCCGGTGCCAAACACGTACCCGTTCTGCGCCGTGAACCAGGGCGTACCCGGCGACTGCGGCGAGGGCATCCACCTGATGGGTACCTCGAACTCCACGATCAGCGGCAACACCATCACCGGCAACAGCGGCGGCGTCCTGGTCAGTGACGAGACCGGCCCGGCCGCGCACAACCGCATCGCCGGCAACGTGGTGACCGGGAGCCTGACCGCGTGCGGCATCACGATCGTGGGCCACAACCCGGCCGCGGCACCGAACGGGGTGCCCGCCCCGAGCGTCGCCGGTGTCTTCGACAACGACATCGTTGGCAACATCAGCGACGACAACGGGCTGCGGGGCGCGGGCGCCGGCGTCGTGCTGGCCACCGGCGCGCCGGGCGGCGCCGTGTACAACAACACCGTCGAGGGCAACGTCCTGAACGGCAACGCCCTGTCCGGTGTCACCGTGCACAGCCACGTCGCGGGCGAGTACCTGAACGGCAACGTGATCCGGGGCAACCAGATCGGCACCAACAACCTGAACGGCGACCCCGACTTCGCCCCGGTGATCGACTCGGAGACCACCGGCATCGTCGTGGCCACGGTGTCGCCGCTGTCGATCGAGATCACCGGCAACCTGATCACCAACGACCACTTCGGAGTCTGGACGACCGGCCCGGTCACCGCGAAGAACGTGCGCGCCAACGCGTTCGCGGGCGTGAGCGTTCAGGTTTCGACCAACTGAGACGTTTCTGGGGTGGGGGTTGGAGCGGTGCCCGGACGATCTGTCCGGGCACCGCTCCGCGTCTGGCACCAGGCGCCTCCGCATCAGCCCCAGCGCAGCCAGGCGTCCTCGACGACCGCGTCGATCAGCGCGGCGGCCGCCACGGCGTCGGTGGTGACGAAGCTGACGTCCTCGTGGCCACGGCGCCAGGCTAGCGAACGCTCGATGAGCTCGGCCCACTCCGGAAACCGCCCGGCCGTGTAGACCCCGGCCTCGGACTTCGACGCGACCTGGCCGGTCGCCAGGGTGTAGTGCAGGCGACCCGGACCGAGTACCGCCCACACCACCCCGACCGGATGGGCCACCGCGTCGTCGGCACGTTCGGCCACCGCCTGCCGTACCTGCCAAGCCAGCGGCTGCCAGTACTCCTTCAAGTTGTCCAGATTCCACCGGCGCAGCCGGTCAGGATCGACGCGCAGATCGAGATTCGCCGTGGCCGGTCCTCGCACCGCGACGCCCCGGCGGTCCAGAGTCAGCCACAGCACCGGATTCAGTTCCCCGCACGGCTCGTCTCCGCGGAACACGCCGTCCACCACGTGCGGTGCGGCCCGGCCGTCGTCGACCATTGCCTCGACCGAGGCGCGGTCCAGGTAAACGCCGTCGTAGTGCGGCGACGACGGCATGCCCCGGTGAACGGCGGCCACGGCCGCGAGCTCGTCGGGGCCCAGGGGGCGCGACATCACGGCAAGAAAGTCGATGTCGCTGACCCCGGGGTGGTAGTCGCCCAGGGCGACCGATCCGCTCAGGTAAAGCCTTTCGACCAGACCCGGTGCGGCCCGATCCAACTCTCCCAGGTGCCGATCGACCAGTTCCCGAACCCGATCCGGTACGGCCGCGTCGACGTCGGTGCCATCGAGGGATTCCATGGCTGGCGACGCTACCAACCGCTCACCAGCCTTGGTTCCGGCCGCCACATTCTCGGCGGCTCCGTCCCGACTGACGCTTCACGGCCTGGAACCCTGGGCGTCCGAATCGCGGCCGTGGGCGTGCAACCTCTACTGACCAAACGTGTACCTGAGGTTCGCGTTGATCAGTTGGTTGAGCCGCTTGCGCAGGTGTCCGAGCAGCGACGGTTCGGGCAACGGCTCGTCCAGAAGGAGGGTCCAGCGCAGCTCAGTCCCGGCCGCGCCATCGCTCGGCAGATCGAAGCGCACCATCGCGTCTGGTCGCTTACGCCAGATGGAGGACCACACGACGAGATGAGGGCTCTGGGCCCGCAGCGTACGCGGAGGCTGCTCGTCGTCGAGGAGCAGCAGCCACGGCCGCGCCGGGTCTCGGTCCGGCTCGGTCAGCGCTTCGAAGATGACGTGAGGCGGCGCTGGCTGGCTTCGCTTGCGGGTCCCGGCTTCGAGCACGACCAAGGCTAAGGTGCTGACGCCCCGTCCGCCGCATGGTGACCGGGATTCGCGGTGTCCAACCGGGCCGGCGGGGGCCGCTCGCGGGCCCGCCCTCACACCCTCACTCAGTTTCGATCAGCCGTGGGCCGGGGAACCAGGTGTCATGTCCTTCCTGAGCAGGCTTAGGCAGAGGCGTAACGAACTGGTGGAGCGGCGTCGCAACGAGGCGATCAGCACGGCGCTCGCCCAGGGCGCGACTCCGGAGCAGGCACGCCGAGCAGGGGATCGGGCGGCGCGGCGGTACACCAACGTTGCCATCACCAGCGCGATCAACAGCGGTTGACCGGCGCGCGACCCGGCCATCTCCCGCGTCGGCCCCTCAAGCCGACGTACCTCAGCAAGAAGCCAGGAGGTGATCGCGTATGTGGCTGAGCATCCTGGATCGGTTCCGGCTCGACGGCCGGGTCGCGGTGGTGACCGGTGCCGGGCGGGGTATCGGCGCGGCCTGCGCCCTGGCGTTGGCCGAGGCTGGCGCCGATGTCGTGATAGCCGCCCGTACCCGTGAGCAGTTGAACGCGACCGCGCATGCGGTCGAAGCAGCGGGCAGGCGGGCGCATCCCGTGGTCGCCGATCTGAGCGATATCGATCAGGTCCGTGGCGTGGCTGGCGCGGCTGAGAACCGGTTCGGCCGGATAGACATCGTCGTCAACAACGTCGGCGGCGCGGTGCCCAAGCCCTTCCTCGACACCAGCGTCGAGGAACTCGAACAGGCCTTCCGTTTCAACGTGTCGACCGCGCACGCTCTCGTGACATCCGCTGTACCGATGATGCTCCAGCATGACGGCGGATCGGTGGTCAACATCTCCAGCGTCATGGCGCTGATCGCCGGACGAGGCTTCCTGTCCTACGGGGTGGTCAAGGGCGCACTGGCTCACTACACCGCGCTTGCGGCTCAGGACCTCGCACCACGCATCCGGGTGAACGCGATCGCCGCGGGCACCATTGCCACCGCGGCTACCGGGCCGATCACCGACGACCCCGCGCTCCGCACCCGAGTCGAGGCAGCGACGCCGCTGCGCCGGCTGGGTACCGTAGAGGACGTCGCGGCCGGCGTCCTCTACCTTGCCTCGCCGGCCGGCTCCTACCTCACCGGCACGGTCCTCGAGGTACACGGCGGGCTCCAGACACCCAGCACCCAGCAACCGATCCCCGATCTGTGAGCTCGGCACTCCGGAACCGGGACCGATGGCCGCGGCCCGGGGAGTGACGGGGGAACCGGACGGTGTGTGCCGGCAGCGGCGTGAACAGCATCACGCATGCGCCGCTTGAGAAGCGCCGCCGGTGCTGGCCGATCCGTGGCCGGCCTGGCAGCCAGGGCCGGTACTCGCAAACGGCGGGAGGTCAGGGAGCGAACCCGCAAGATTTTTCCCATTTTTCTCCCGGGAGCCTCCCGAGACGTGATCAGGGCCGGTTCCCTGTTCTGGGAAACCGGCCCTGGCCTGCTGCACTGCTCTGTCGGGGTGGCGGGATTTGAACCCACGACCTCTTCGTCCCGAACGAAGCGCGCTACCAAGCTGCGCCACACCCCGAGCTGCCGGGCAATACTAACTGACCCGCGCCGCCGAGCAAACCTGGGTATCCCGTTTCGCCGAGGGCGCCTCCGCTCACGCGGTTCGTCCGCTAGCGCGGGATCAGCGTGAGCAGCGACGCCTCCGGGCGGCAGGCGAACCGTATCGGGGCCGTCGGGTGGGTACCCAGGCCCGCCGACACGTGCAGCCAGGCGTCCGAGCCCGGCCAGCGGTGCAGGCCCCGGGCCATCCGGCGGTCCAGGCCGCAGTTGGAGACCAGCGCGCCGACCCCGGGTACCCGCACCTGCCCGCCGTGCGTGTGGCCCGCCAGCAGCAGCGTGAAGCCGTCCGCCGCCATCTCGGCCAGCACGCGGGGCTCGGGCGAGTGGGTCAGCCCGAGGTGCAGGTCCGCCTCTGCCGCCGGGGCGGGCAGGTAGTCGTCGCGCCCCACGTGTGGATCGTCCACGCCGGCCAGCTCGATCGACCGGCCGCCCGCCTTGAGCACCGTCCGGGCGTTATTCAGGTCCGCCCACCCGGCCCGGACCAGGGCGTCGCGCAGGTCCTCGGTGGGCAGCTCGGCGCCCTGCACGTACCTCCGGTTCTTGTTGAAGTACCCAAACGGGTTCTTCAACACCGGGCCGCGGTAGTCGTTCGAACCGAAGACAAAGGCCCCGGGCCGGTTGAGCAGCGGCGCGAGCGCCCTGGTCACGGCCGGTACGGCGGCCGGGTGGGCCAGGTTGTCCCCGGTGGTGATGACCAGGTCGGGGTCGGTCGCGGCGGCCAGCGCGGCCACCCAGTCCTGCTTGCGCCGTTGTCCGGGCATCATGTGCAGGTCGGAGATGTGCAGCAGGCGCAGCGGCTCGGAGTCCGGCGCGAGCACCGGTACGTCGAACCGGCGCAGGGTGAACATGTTCCGCTCGACCAGCGAGGCGTAGGCCAGGGTGCCGGCGCCCAGGGCGGCCGTGGCGGTCACGAACCTTAATGCAGTACGCGTGCGCATGCTGGTAAGGGTAGTTTCGTGGTTCATGAGTACGCTCAAGGACCGCCTGGAAACTGACCTGCACAGCGCGATGAAGTCTCGGGACGAACTGGTCACCTCGACGCTACGCATGGCGCTGACTGCCGTGCGTAACGCGGAGGTCGCCGGCGACCAGGCCCGGGAACTCGCCGAGGACGAGGTTCAGGCGGTGCTGACCCGGGAGGCGAAGAAGCGGCGCGAGGCGGCGACCGCCTTCGCCGACGCCGGCCGGCCAGAGCAGGCCGAGCGGGAGCGGGCCGAGGAGGGCGTACTGGCCGGTTACCTGCCGACCCAGCTGTCCGATGAGGATCTTGCCGGGATAGTGGCCGGGGCGCTGGGCGGGGTGGACACCAGTGGCCGGGGCGCGATGGGCCAGGCGATGAAGGCGGCCCAGGCGGCCGTGGCGGGCCGGGCGGAGGGTGGGCGGGTGGCCGCGGAGGTCCGCCGCCAGTTGGGCCTCTGAGGCGCACGACCGGCGGTCGCGCGGGCCCGTTGGGACCCGGCGGCCGCGACGGACTCCTTCATAGGTGACACGCCGGCCGGGGCGCCGCCAGAGAGGCGACCCGGCCCCGGAAACGCGAGCGGGGCCGCCCGGGTGGGCGGCCCCGCTTTGCGTGACTAGCCGTGGATCAGTGGCCGTTCGGCGGGCAGATGAGGCCCGGCCGCGGCGTGCAGTCGGCGGTCGTCTTGGTCGGGTCGGGCGCATTCGGCGGTCCGGCGGGGGCGTCCGGTCCGCTGCTGATCTTCAGGGTGATCGGGCCGCCCTTGGAGGTGCTGCCGCTCGGGCTGGTGCTGGCCACCGTGCCCGCGGGGCACGAGGACTTGACCGGGGTCGGGCTGACGTGCACCTCGAAGCCGGCCGCCTCGAGCTTCGACGTGGCGTCGCTCTGTGATTTGCACTTGACGCTCGGGATGCTCTGTTTCTCACCGAAGGCGGTGTGGTCGCTCTCCTTGGTGAAGTTCACCGGCGTCTTGCCCTTCATGTAGTCGGCGAGCGTGTGGCCGACCACGTAGTTCACCTGAGTATGTGTGTACCCGTGAGTGTCCGTGTTATCCGGGTCGGCCACCACCCCGGCGACCGCTAGCTGCTTGGTCATCGCTATCAGGGCGGCGGTGCGGTCGTTGTCGGTGGTACCGGTCTTGCCGGCGATCTGGTACTTGCTGGGCACGATGCCCCGGGTGCTCTGGGCGGTGTTGTCGCCGCCGCACTCGCCGAGGTAGGCGTCGTCGCCGACCGGGCAGCGGGCCGCGTCGGCCGCGGCACGGGCCACGTCCGGCGGCACCGCCTGCTTGCAGCGCGGGTTGCCGGCGTCCAGCTTGGCTCCGCTGAAGTCGTGGATCTCAAGGACCGGCAGCGCTTCGCAGTAGTTGCCGTCGGCCGCCACCGTCGCGTACGCGTTGGCCATCTCGATCGGGGTGGCCGCCGCTACCCCGAGGGTGAACGCGCCCCACTGGTCGGCGCCGTGGGTCGCGAAGTAGGCGTCGGTGCCCGGGGTGTCCGGGTTGCCGGTGAACGTGATGCCGAGGTTCTGCGCCATGGCCACCACGTTCTGCGCGCCCACCTGCTGTTCCAGCGGCACGAAGTAGGTGTTGATGGAGCGGCCGAAGCCGGTCCACATGTTGAAGTCGCCCTGCTCACTCTGCGAGTCGTTGGTTGGGCAGTAGAAGTGGGTGCCCGTGCAGGCCGCATCGCTGCTCGGATCGATGATGTAGTCCGATTTATACCGATACGTCGTATCTATTGTTTTCGATAGTGGAATGCCCTCCTGCAGCGCGGTGAGCATCGTGAACATCTTGAACGTCGAACCGAACTGGTATCCGCCGGCCGCGTCGGGCGCGCCGAGCAGCGGCAACGTGGTGTTCGGATAGTTACCCACCTGCCCCAGGCGGCGTTTGGTCGAATCGGTACTCAGCCCGTTGTGGCTCTGATCGTTGCTGTAGTTCCGGTTGACCGCCATCACTTCGATATGGCCGGTCCCCGGCTCCACCCCGGCGACCATCAACGCGTCCGAGTCCTTGAGGCCCTTGGCTTCCTTGTTGACGGTGCTCTCGGCCTCGGCCTGGGCGTTGACGTCCAAGGAGGCGTAGATCGTGTACCCGCCGGTCTCCAGCCGCTCCTCGCGCTCGTACTGGGAGGCGCCGAACGCCGGCTGCTGCAGCCACCAGCGGTAGAAGTAGTCACAGAAGAAGCCCCACTGGGGGTTGACCACGCTGGTGCAGCCGTTGGGCGTCGACTTGTCGTAGATCTTCGGCTGGATCTTCTTGGCGTCGTCGGCCTGCTTCTGGGTGATGTAGTGCATCTGCACCATGTTCGGCAGCACGTAGTTGTTGCGCCGCTCCATCGCCTGCTTCAGGCCGCTCGGCGTGGCCGGGTCGAACGCGCTGGGGGCCTTGACCAGGCCGGCCAGCAGGGATGCCTGCGCGAGGTTGAGCTTGTCCGGGGTCTCGTTGAAGTAGACCTCGGAGGCCGCGTAGATGCCGTAGGCGTTCTCGCCGAACGGCGCGATGTTGAGGTAGTTCACCAGGATCTGCTGCTTGGTGAGCTTCTTCTCCAGCGACAAGGCGATCTTCATCTCGCGGACCTTGCGGCCGGGCGTGTCGGAGGTGGCGTCGACGACCTCCTGCGGCGTGGAGGCGGAGTACTCGATTGCCTGCCGGACGTACTGCATGGTCAGCGTGGACGCGCCCTGCTCGGTCGCGCCGGACTTCTGGTCGATGACCAGGGCCCGGGCCACGCCCTTGATGTCCACCCCGTGGTGCTGGTAGAAGCGCATGTCCTCGGCGGAGACCATGGCCTGGAGCATCAACGGGTTAATTTGCGAGGCAGTTACGTCTCGTCGGTTTTCGTCGTAGAAAGCCGCTATGAGCGTTTTGTGATCGGATGCAAATAGATAGCTATCTTGTGGCGACTGGGCCACCGTCAGCTGACTCGGGAGACCGTCGAAGCCGTCAGCGCCAGCCTTCGCGGCGAGTCCCGACATCGCCACTGCGGGAAAGGCCGCGGCTGCGACCACAACCCCTGCTAGAAGGCCGCATACAAGAAGGGCCGTGGCATTGGACAACGGGTTGCGATCACGCTTACGCATCCGGTTCACCGTCTCAGGGTACGCGAACGACATCTTTGGCCCGCGTCCTACCGGAGGCGGCCTCGTTGTGCTAAACGCGCGAACCTGGGTGTCCGGTTGCTCCTTCCGCTGTCGCTAGGGAGATTGTCCACCTACGGGTGGGTGGATGGGGACAGTTCCCGGGTATGGCACGTGGAAGCACCGCTATCAAGATAGTTAGACGCATGGGCTATGGGGGCCTGTGTCCCGGTTGGCGAATTTCGCCGACGACGTTGCGTAATCGTGTGACTACGGAGCATGATGATTCGGCAACGCAAGAACGGTGCCCTCGGGGTTGAGGGCGCTGCCGCCTGGGTTGACGCCCTTCGCGCCTCCGGACCAGGTTCGTCGCTCGGTGTCTCGGGGAACACCGCGGTGAGCCAGGGGAGTGCGGACGGGGACGACCGGCGGATCGGGGGGAGCACAAGGGGGGACGTGCACAGATGGGGATGAGTGCTGACTGGCCAAGCCTGGCGGCGTGCCGGAATGGAAATCCGGATGCCCTGTTCGTTCAGGGGGCCGAGCAGAACGTGGCCAAGCGCATCTGCCGCAGCTGCCCGGTGCGGTACGAGTGCCTCGCAGACGCACTCGACAACCGCATCGAGTTCGGAGTGTGGGGTGGCATGACCGAGCGGGAGCGCCGCGCGCTGCTGCGCAGGCACCCTCAGGTCGCCAGCTGGCGGAAGATGTTCGAGGCCGCGCTCAGCAAGGACCGTGACAAGGAACTCGTGTCAGCCAGCTAGCGAAGTACCGATAGCGCGCAGCCCGTCGAGGTCATGGACATCGGCGGGCTGTGCGGCGACCGGTACCACCGGAACCCCGGGGTGCCTGGCGGTGAACCGCGCCGCCACCTCCGCCTCCCGCACCACCTGCTCGGCCAGTGCCGCGTGGATCCGCAGGGCGTCCGCGGTGGTCGGGCTGCTCCCGTCGAGGTCCAGGTCGGCCGCTGCCGCCAGGCTGCGCTGCGCTGACAGTTCCGGCGCGGCGTTCGCGTGCACCCGGTTGAGGATCAGCCCGTGCAGCGGCATCTGCTGCTCGGCCAGCCGCCCGGCGAAGTATCCGGCCTCCCGGATGGCATCCGGTTCGGGCGCGGCGACCACCAGGAACGCGGTCTCCCGGTTCTGCAGGATCCGGTAGGTCTGCTCGGCGCGTTCCCGGAACCCGCCGAAGGTGCTGTCCAGCGCTGCGACGAACCCCGACAAATCAGTCAGAAGCTGTGCTCCCAGGATCTTCTGGACGGCTCGCGAGAACACCCCGAACGACGCGGTCACCAGGTTGAACATGCTGCGCCCGCCGGCCCGCGCGGGCGCCATCAGCAGCCGGAGCATCCGTCCGTCGAGGAACCGCGCCAGGCGCTGTGGCGCGTCGAGGAAGTCCAGCGCGGAGCGCGACGGCGGGGTGTCGACCACTATCAGGTCCCAGTCGTCCCGGCTGCGCAGCTGGCCCAGCTTCTCCATCGCCATGTACTCCTGCGTTCCCGAGAACGTGGAGCTCATGGCCTGGTAGAAGGGGTTGGCGAAGATTTCCTCGGCCCGCTTGGGGTCGGTGTGGGTGAGCACCACCTCGTCGAAGGTGCGCTTCATGTCCAGCATCATGGCGTGCAGCTCGCCGCCGGCCTCGGCGCTGCCGTCCAATTTGACCTGCTTGGGGTTATTGTCCAGGGCGGACAGGCCGAGCGCCTGGGCCAACCGGCGGGCCGGGTCGATGGTCAACACGACGGTACGGCGACCGTGCACCTCGGCGGCCCGCAGCGCCAGCGCGGCGGCAGTGGTGGTCTTGCCAACTCCGCCGGAACCGCAGCAGACCACGATCCGGGTGCCGGGATCGGCGAGGATCGCGTCCACATCCAGCCGCGCGGGCTGCTGCTGATCTTCCGGCACTGTCCCTCCGCTGACGGCCACTCTTCCACCCGTTTGACCGCGGCGCCTCGTTCCTCGCCGCCGCTGACGGCCACTCTTCCTACTGACCCAGTGGCCGTTTGACCGCGGCGCCTCGTTCCTCGCCGCCGCTGACGGCCACTCTTCCTACTGACCCAGTGGCCGTTTGACCGCGGCGCCTCGTTCCTCGCCGCCGCTGACGGCCACGTTTAGCCGAGCGTATCCGCGACGGGCGCGCGTTGCCGCAAGGTGTCGGCGAGAGTGGTCAGGCCGGCCAGGTCGACGCCCCCGGCCAGCGACGGCAGTTCGATCACCGGCCGGCCCAGCGCCCTGAGGTCGTCGCGCAGGCCCTGCTCGATCGCCCGGCGGGTCAAGTGCGCCTCGGCCTCCTTACGCAGGCCGGCGACCGTCTCCCGATCCGCCGGCAGGCCGGCGGCGACCAGTCCCCGCTTCAGCTCGGCCTGGGTCACCTTGCCCTCGGTCAGCAGGGGCGGCTGGCTGCCGTTGATGATCACGTTACCGACGGTGATCTTCAAGGCGCTCAGCTCGGCGATCGCGTCCGCCGTCTCCTGTACCGGCATCTCCTCCAGCAATGTGACCACGTGCACGGCGGTCATCGGGGAGCGCAGGATGGCCGCGACCCCCTCGCTCTGGTTCTTGATCGGCCCTACCCGGGCCAGCCGGGCCGCCTCGGCGGTGACGTTGAGGAACCGGCCGATCCGACCGGTGGGCGGGGCGTCCAGGACCACCGCCTCGTACACCCGCCGACCGCTCTCGGTCCGGGTGGTGGCCTCCTTGACCTTTCCGGTCAGCAGGATGTCCCGCAGGCCCGGTGCGATGGTGGTGGCGAAGTCGATGGCGCCCAGCTTCCGCAGCGCCCGGCCGGCCATGCCCAGCCGGTAGAACATGTCGAGGTACTCCAGGAGCGCCTCTTCCGGGTCGACGGCCAGCGCCCGGACCTCCCCGCCGTCCTCGGTGGTGGCGATCCGGCGCTCGGCGTACGGCAGCGGCGGGGTGTCGAACAGCTGGGCGATGCCCTGCCGCCCCTCGACCTCGACGAGCAGGGTGCGCAGACCGCTGCCGGACAGCGCGAGGGCGAGCGCCGCGGCCACGGTGGTCTTGCCGGTGCCCCCCTTGCCGGTGACCACGTGCAGCCGGGCAGGCCAGGACCGGGTCCTCAGCGAGGTCGCTTCGATGGAGTCATCGGGATGGCCTGATCGCACACTGCCGACGGTACCCTCGCGAGGGTGTCTGGTTGGCCGGGCATCGCCCGGTCTGTTGGATCCCGCATAGCGGGACGCCCGCGAACGGGTGAGGCGATCGGCCCGGGGCTGGAGTCCGGCACCCGGGTGCCAGGCTCCGTTCCGGGCCGTGGCTGCTGCAAGATGACTCCATGCAGAAATGGGAGTACGCGACCGTACCGTTGCTGGTACACGCCACCAAGCAGATCCTCGACAACTGGGGCGCCGACGGCTGGGAGTTGGTTTCCGTGGTGCCGGGCCCGAACCCGGAGCAGTTGGTGGCCTACCTGAAGCGGCCGAAGGAGGCCTGAGTGGACCCGTACGCGAAGATCGCCGAACTCGGTCTCGAACTGCCGTCGGTGGCCCCGCCGGCCGCGGCGTACGTGCCGGCGGTGCAGACGGGCAAGCACGTCTACGTCTCGGGCCAGCTCCCGTCCGTGAGTGGGAAGCTGCTGGCGACCGGCAAGGTCGGTGCCGGGGTCTCCCCGGAGCAGGCCAAGGACCTGGCGCAGCGATGCGCGCTCAACGTGCTGGCCGCAGTCGACGCCCTGGTCGGCCTGGAGAATGTGGTCAAGGTGGTCAAGGTTGTCGGGTTTGTCGCGTCGGCCGAGGGCTTCGTCGGGCAGCCCCAGGTGATCAACGGGGCGTCCGAGCTGTTCGGTGCCGTCTTCGGCGAGGCGGGCCACCACGCCCGCAGCGCCATCGGCGTGGCCGAGCTGCCGCTCAACGCGCCGGTCGAGGTCGAGGCGATCGTCGAGGTCGCCTGAAGGCCCGCTCGCGCGAGTCGCACGGCGCCGTACCATCACAGCCATGGCAGGCGAACCCGTGGTCGGGGTGGCGGACCAGCTCCCTACCTGGGCGACGCTGGTCCGCGCACCCAACCCGGGCCCGATGACCCTCGAGGGCACCAACACCTGGGTAATCCGGCCGGCCGGAGTGAGTTCGTGCGTGGTCGTCGACCCGGGCCCGCTCGACGAGGGGCACCTGCGCTCGCTGGCGGAGCACGGCCCGGTCGCCGGCATCCTGCTGACCCACGGTCACGCCGACCACGTGGCGGGGCTGGACCGGCTGATCGAGCTGACCGGCGCCGCGGTCATGGACGAGTCGCCGGGCGTGCGACGGATCGGGACGCCCGGGCACACCGGTGATTCCGCGTGCTTTCTGGTTGATCTGGACGATCAGCGCGCGGTGCTGACCGGGGACACGATCCTCGGCCGGGGTACCACCGTGGTGGCCCATCCGGACGGCAACCTGGGCGACTACCTGCGCAGCCTGGAACTGCTCGAAGGGCTCGGTGCCATCCCGGTGCTGCCCGGCCACGGGCCCGCCCTGACCGACTGCGCCGGGGCGGCGCGGTATTACCTGGAGCACCGCAGGCAGCGGTTGGAGCAGGTCAGGCGGGCGGTGGAGGCGGGCGCGACCACCGTTCGGGAGGTCGTCGAGAGCGTCTACGCCGACGTGGACCGATCCCTGTGGCCGTACGCCCAGTGGTCGGTCCGGGCGCAATTGGAGTACCTCGGGGTGGAATCTTCGGCCACGGATGTGCGTTGGGACACTTCGTGACCTGCCCGGTGTGTGGAACAGTCGCCATACCCGGCGCCCGGTTCTGCCACCACTGCGGCGCCGCACTGCCGGCTGCCGCGACCCTGCCGGCGGCCGAGCGGCGGATCGTCACTGTGCTCTTCGGTGACCTGTCCGATTTCACCGCCTGGGCGGAGGATGTCGACCCGGAGCGGGTCGGCGCGGTCACCGACCGGGTGCTCGCGGCGCTGGCCGGCGCGGTCAAGACGTTCGGCGGGCACGTCGACAAGCTGACCGGCGACGGGATCATGGCGGTCTTCGGGGCGCCGGTCGCGCACGAGGACGACGCCGAACGGGCGGTACGGGCGGCGCTGTCCATGCAGCGCGCCGTGCGCCGGGTGCTCGACCACGAGCGGGGCGGCGGCGCGCCGCTGGGCCTGCGGGTCGGGCTCAACACCGGCGAGGTGGTCGCCGGGGTCCAGGCCGGCCTCGAATACACGGTCATCGGCGACGCGGTCAACACCGCCGCCCGGCTGGCCGACGCGGCCGCCATCGGCACCGTGTACGCCGGCGAGCGCACCATCGCGAGCAGCCGGCAGGTGGCGTCCTGGCGGCACCTGCGCCCGCTGCGGCTGAAGGGCAAGCGGCAGCCCGTCGAGGCGTACGAACTGCTCGGCCTGCTGGACGCGCCGGGCACCCGGTCGGGGCTCGGCGACGAGGCGCCGTTCGTGGGCCGGGAGACCGAGCTGGCCCGGGTGTCCAGCCGGCTGGCCGAGGTGATCGACCGGGGGGAGCCGAGGCTGCTCGTCTTCACCGGCGAGGCGGGGCTGGGCAAGACCCGGTTCGCGGCCGAGGTGGAGCGGCAGGTCGCGCGGAATGAGGCGGTACCGCCCCGGGTGCTGAGCGTGCACTGCGCCGCGTACGGCGAGCTGCGCCGGCTCGCACCGCTGGCGGACCTGGTACGGGTCGCGATCGGCCTGCCACCCGAGCTGTCCGAGGACGCCGCCCGCCCGGTGATCGAGGAGCGGCTGCGCCGGCTCGGCCAGCGGCTGGCCCGGATCGCGCCGGACCTGCAGAGCCCCTCCAACGAACTGCTGCTGACCCTGCTCGGGTATGGCGACGCCGCCGACGTCACCGGGCCGTCCGCCGCGGGCCGGGAGGGCACGGACGTGGAGGCGATCCCGGCCACCGTCGCGGATCTGTTCAGCGCGCTGGCCCGGGAAAACCCGCTGGTCATGGTCGTCGACGACCTGCACGACGCCACCCCGGAGACGGTCGACGCGCTGGGCGCGACCCTGTCCCGGCTGACGGGCCCGGTGCTGGTGCTGCTGCTCGGCCGGCCCGAGCTGGTGCGCCCGGCGGGCGTGCTGACCCGGCTCGCGGACGCCGAGGTGAGCACGCTGCCGCCGCTGCGCGGCGCCGACGCGAGCCGGTTGCTGGGGGCGTACCTGGAGGGCGGCCGGCTGCCCCAGCCGGACGAGGATCGGCTGCTGGCCACCGCCCAGGGCAATCCGTTCTACCTCGCCGAGCTGGTCACCCTGCTGCTGGAGCGCGGCGGGCTGTCCCGGGCCCGGCCGGCGGGCTCACCGCCCGGCATCGCTGGCGCCGCCATTATCGCCGGCACCGCCACTGCCAGTGTCAACGCGGCGGGCGGGGCGACCGGGTGGCGACTGGCCGCCGGGTCGCTCGGCGGCCGGCTGCTCTCCCGTGACCTGGCCGCCGTCCTGGCGGCCCGCATCGACGCGCTGCCCCCGGACCCCCGTTCGGTGCTGCGCGACGCGGCGGTGGTCGGCGACACGGTACCGGCGGGGGCGCTCGCCGCACTGCGGGAGAGCCGTACCGGACGCGACGTGCGCCCGGCCGAGGTCGCGGCGGTGGAGCTGGAGCGGGCCATCGAGGAACTTCTCCAGCGGCGGATGCTGCGCCGGCTGCGCAGCGGGTACGCGTTCGCCACGCCACTGATGCGCGAGGCCGCGTACGCCGGCATCGGCAAGGCGGACCTCGCCGACCGGCACGCCAGCCTCGCCCGCTGGGCGGCGTCGGGGGACGGGCCGGCCGGGATGTCGGCCGAGGCGCGCGACGCGTTCGTGGCCGAGCACGTGGAGCGGGCAAGCACCGTGGCCGACGCGGTCGGGCTGCGGACCGAGGCGGACGCCCGGACGGTGGCCCCGCTCGGAGTGGCGGCCCTGGGCCGGTCCGCGCGCCGCGCGGTGGTGGCCGGCGAGCCGGCGCAGGCCGTCAAGTACGCGGAGCGGGCCGGTGCGCTGGCCGGCGAGGGGCTGCCCCCGGCCGACCGGTTGGTGCACGCCAGGGCGCTGCTGGCGCTCGGACGGGCGACCGACGCCCTCGGCTGCGCCGAGAAGCTCAGCGCCAACGCCGGCGACGAGGCGTCCAGGGTCGGCGCGCTGCTGGTGGCCGGCCGCGCGTACCGGCTGCTGGGAGAGATCGACCGGTCCTACGCGACCCTGCTGGAGGCGCTCGAGGCGGCCAACGGCGCCGGGCTCGCACCGGCCGCGGCCGAGGCGCTGCGCAGGCTGGGCATGGCGGACTTCCTCGCCGGCCGGCTGGCGCAGGCCGGCGACCGGTTCGGCGGCGCGTACGAGATCGCGTTGGGCACGCACGACCGGCGCAGCCAGGCGTGGTCACTGCAGAATCTGGCCTGGGTGACGACCACCCGGGGCGACTTCGCCGCCACCAACGCGGCCCTGGGCCGGGCGGTGCGGCTGTTCGCCGAGCAGGGCGACCCGGTCGGGCGGGCCTGGCTGCGCGGCACCACCGCGTTCACCCGGATGCTGGCCGGGCGCCTGGTGGAGGCGCGCCGGCTGGCCAGGGCGTTCCTGCCGTTCGGGGAGCGGGTCGGCGAGCAGTGGGCGGTCGGCACGCTGCGCGCGGTCGAGGCGTTCGCGTCCGCCGAGCTGGGCGACCTGGCCGAGGCGGACCGCGGTGCCCGCCGGGCGTACCGGGACTTCGCGGCGGCCTCCGACGACTGGGGGCGGGGCTTCGCCCTGGTGGTACGCGGCGTCATCGCCCGTGGGCTGGGTTCGTGGGATCACGCGTACGACCTGCTCACCGACGCCCTCGCGTACAGCGAGCGGACCGCGCACCCGCTGCTGATCGGGATGGCCCGCACCATCCGGGGCTTCGTCAGCCTGGAGCGTGGCGACCCGGCCGGTGCCGAGGCCGACGCCCTCGCCGTGCTGGCGGTGGTCGAGCCGCACAACGTGTTCGAACCGGCGCAGGTCGGGCCCCGGGTACTGCTCGGCGCGGCCCGGCTGGCGGCGGGCGACGCCCGCGCCGCGCTGCGCCAGCTCGAACCGGTGGCCAGCATTCCGGACGAGCCGGCGCTGTTGTTCTCCCGTCGTCAGGGGGTCGCTATGCACGCGGCGGCGCTGCGCGCGGTCGGCGACCTGCCGGCGGCGCTGAGGCAGGCGCGCCGGGCGGCGGGAATGCCGGGCGAAGACATCCGCAGCCGGGTGATCGCGCTGCGTGAGCTGGCCGCGACGCTGGCCGCCGCGGGCGCGTGCGAGGAGGCTCGTGCGGTGGCGGCCGAGGCGGTGGACGTCTCGCACTCGTCGTCGCAGACGGGTGAGCGGGCGGCGAGCGAGCAGCTACTCGCGTCGCTGACTCCGCTGCCCGCGCAGCCCGCGGCCAGCGAGCCGTCGACCGCGTCCGCGTAGGCGACTCGCTCGCGCGGGGGCCGGGCGGCGCGCTTCTCCCGTGGCGACCAGGGCATCAGCCGATCCTCCGGCGGCAACCGTGCCGGGGCGCCGCGTCGCGCGCCATGGCCGTGCGGATCATGCGTGCCGGCCGGTCCGCCTGCCGGCCCGGCCCTTTTGGTCACTTGATCAGTACGCGGCACCGGTAGCTACCGCAGGGGAGTTATTTTTGTACCTGTGGATGATCCCGCGTTGCCGGTGCCCCCAACCGTTCCCGGGCTGACGGGGCTGGAGGTGATGGCGCGGGGTGGGTACTCGACGGTGTACCGGGCCGTGCAGATATCGGTCGGCCGAGACGTCGCCGTCAAGATTGAGAATCGTGCGCTGGAGAGCGAGCCCGACCGGCACCGGTTCCTGCGGGAGGCCAGGGCGGCGGGGCGGATGTCCAGCCACCCCTTCGTGGTCGACCTGTTCGACGCCGGGGTCACCGCCGACAACCATCCGTACCTGGTGATGGAGCTGTGCGCCGGGTCGTACGCGGACCTGTTGCGGGAGCGCCCGCTGACCGCCGCGGAGGCGCGCGATGTCGGCGTGAAGATCGCCGATGCCCTGGCCGACGCGCACAAGGTGGGCGTGCTGCACCGTGACGTCAAGCCGGCCAACATCCTGATTACCGAGTTCGGCGAGCCGACCCTGGCCGACTTCGGGCTCGCCGTGCTGACCGAGACGCGCGACGTGTCGACCGTGCTCGACGTGCTCACCCCGGCGTACGCGCCGCGCGAGATGTTCCGGCAGCCGTGCGATCCCTCGCCGGCGGCCGACGTCTACTCGCTGTGTGCCACCCTCTACACGCTCATGTGCGGCCTGCCGCCGCGCTGGTCGAACGAGCGCAACCCGAGTCTGCTGACCATCCTGGAGCTGTTCGACCGGCGCATCCCGGACGTGCCGGACGTTCCGGTGGAGCTGACCGATGTCCTGCGCCGCGGCATGGCCAACGATCCGGACGACCGGCCGAGCGCCGCCGGGCTGTGCGAGCTGCTCGCCGAGCTGTCGTTGTTCCCGAACGGGTCGGCCGGCCCGCCGCCGAACGCGCCCCGGCAGTCCGCACCGTCCCGGCAGGCCCCGTCGCCCCGACAGTCCGCGCCGCGCCGGCCGGGCGCCGCCCCGGCCCCGCCGGTACCTGGGCCGGACGCGACGGTACCCCTGCGTCCGCTGAGCAAGAACTAGAACTAGTAGGACTTTTCCTGGCCCAGTACGTGCTGGGCGACGAAGTTGAGGATCATCTCCCGGGACACCGGTGCGATCCGCCCCGCCCGTACCGCGCCGAGCAACGTGGCCACCCCGTACTCGGTGGTCATGCCGTTCCCGCCGTGTACCTGGATCGCCGTGTCCACGGCGAGGGCGGCGGCCTCGGCGCTGGCGTACTTCGCCATGTTGGCCGCGGTGCCGGCCTCCAGGTCCATGCCGGCGTCGTACAGCGAGGCAGCCTTGGCAATCATCAGCCGGGCGAGCTCCACCTGGATCTGCGCGTGGGCCAGCGGGTGCGCGACGCCCTGGTGTGAGCCGATCGTCCGGCCCCAGACCGCGCGGGTGGACGTGTAGCCGGCCGCACGGGACAGCGCGTACCGGGCGGTGCCGGCGCTCATCGCGGCGACCGTGATGCGCTCCGGGTTGAGCCCGGAGAACAGCGCGGGCAGCCCGGCGTCCTCGTCGCCGATCAGCGCGCCGGCCGGCACCCGGACGTCGTCCAGGTACAGCAGCCACTGGTTCTCCGGAGACAGGATCTCCATGTCCAGTTTGGACTTGGTCAGGCCGGGCGCGTCGACCGGCAACAGGAACAGGGCCGGCTTGAGCCGCCCCGTGGCGGCGTCGGTGGTCCTGGCCACCACCAGGATGCGGTCGGCCTGGTCGACGCCGGAGATGAAGCACTTCCGGCCACTGATCAGCCAGTCGTCGCCGTCGCGCCGGGCCACGGTGGCCAGCCGGTGCGAGTTGGAGCCGGCCTCCGGCTCGGTGATGGCGAAGGCCACGGTGAGCGAACCGTCGGCGAAGCCGGGCAGCAGTTCGGCGCGCTGCGCGGCGTTGCCGTGCTTGGCGATGACCGTGGCGGCGATGGCCGGCGAGACGACCAGCAGCAGCAGCGGGCAGCCGGCCGCGGCCAGCTCCTCGCAGACGATGGCGAGTTCGGTGATGCCGCCGCCACCGCCGCCGAACTCGTCGGGGACGCTGACCCCGAGGTAGCCGAGCCTGCCGGCCTCGGCCCACAGCTCGGTGGTGTGCTCGCCGGCCTTGGCCTTCGCGACGAAGTATCCGTGGCCGTACTTGCGGCCGAGCGCGCCGACGGCGTCGCGTAGCTGCCGCCGCTCGGGCGTTTCCGTGAAGTCCATGGGGTGCCTTCCGTTGTCAGTCGAACAGATGGCGGCTATCGCGGGGTGATGACGGCCAGCACGGTGCCGGTGTCGACCTGGGCGCCAGCGCTGACCAACAGCTCGGCCACCACGCCGGCGCCGGGCGCGCACACCTGGTGCTCCAGCTTCATCGCCTCGATGGTGAGCAGCAGGGCGCCGGGCTCGACCGGCTGGCCGGGCTCGACCAGTACCCTGCCGACCGCCCCGGGCAGCGGCGCGGTCAGCGAACCCTCGGCCAGGGCCGGCTCGGGCAGCGGGAACCGGGGCAGCTCGGTGAGCGCGACGGACCCGTCGGGTCCATCTACATAGGACACATCGCCGACCCGGTGCACGGTGAATTCGGTCAGCACCCCGGCCACCTCCAGCGCCACCCGATCCGGCTCGGCCCGCACCAGCCGTACCGGGCCGGCATTCCCGGCCGCGGCCGGTTGGGTGGTCGCCGGTTCGGTGATGGCTGACTCCGTGGTGGCTGACTCCGTGGCGGCCGGTTTCGCGGTGGCCGGGTCGGTAGCCAGGGAGTCGGGGATGCCGGCCCGGTGCCGGTCGACCGGGCGTACCGACCAGCCGGCCAGCCCGCCCCGCCGATCCAGCCGGTAGCTCACCTCGACCGGTCCGGCCGGCCCGTCGTACCCGATCACCTGCGGTGCGGACGGCACGTTGCGCCAGCCCGACGGCAGTGCGGCGGACCGGCCCGCGGTCTGCCGGCGCCCGGCCGCGCTGGCCAGTGCCGCCGCAAGGCAGGGCAGCCGCACATCGTCCACGGTGGACACCAACGGCACCAGGGCGCCCAGGTGCCGGTCGAGGAACCCGGTGTCCGTGCCGCCGTCGTGGAACTCCGGCTCGCGCAGCACCCGTACCAGCAGGTCACGGTTGGTGGTCACGCCGTGGATGCGGGCGCCGGCCAGCGCGGTGGCGAGCAGCCGGACGGCCTCGGTGCGCGCCGGTGCCCAGGCGATGAGCTTGGCGAGCATCGGGTCGTAGTGCACCGACACCTCGCAGCCGTCCCGCACGCCCGAGTCCAGCCGCAGCCCCGCCCGCTCCGAGGCCCGGAACGATCCCGATGTCGCGGGTACCTCGAACCGGTGCAGGGTGCCGGTGGACGGCCGCCAATCGCGCGAGGGGTCCTCGGCGTAGATCCGCGCCTCCACGGCGTGTCCGCGCGGCGCGGGCGGATCGGACAGCGGCAGCGGCGCCCCCTCGGCGACCAGTAACTGCCACCGGACCAGGTCCAGGCCCAGTACGGCCTCGGTGACCGGGTGCTCGACCTGCAGCCGGGTGTTCATCTCCAGGAAGTAGAACTCGCCCGACGGGGCGAGCAGGAACTCCACGGTACCGGCGCCGAGGTACCCGACGGTCCGGGCGGCACCGGTCGCCGCCTCGTACAGCGCGGACCGAAGCCCCGGGCCGACGGCTGGGGACGGCGCCTCCTCGATGATCTTCTGGTGCCGTCGCTGGATCGAGCATTCGCGTTCGCCCAGCGCCAGCACGTTGCCGTGGGAGTCGGCGAACACCTGCACCTCGATGTGCCGGGCGGCCTCGACGTAGCGCTCGCAGAAGACCGTACCGTCGCCGAAGGCCGCCGCCGCCTCGCGCCGTGCGGCGTCCACCGCGCCGGCGAGTTCCCCGCGGTCGCGCACAATCCGCATGCCCCGCCCGCCGCCGCCCGAGGATGCCTTGACCAGTACCGGAAACTCGGCGACCTCCGACGGGTCCACAGTGGAGTGGAGCATCGGCACGCCGGCCCCGGTAAGCAGCCGCTTAGCCTCCAGCTTCGAACCCATCGCCGCGATCGCCTTCGGCGGCGGCCCGACCCAGGTGAGCCCCGCGTCGATGACCTGTTCAGCGAAGCGCGCGTTCTCCGACAGGAAGCCGTACCCGGGGTGCACCGCGTCGGCACCCGCGCGCCGGGCCGCGTCGACGATGAGGTCGGCGCGCAGGTAGGTGGCGGTGGCCGTGTCGCCGGGCAGGCGTATGGCGCGATCCGCCTCGGTCACGTGTGGCGCGTCGGCATCCGGGTCGGAGTACACGGCGACCGTCTCGATGCCCATCGTGCGGCAGGTGGCGAACACCCGGCGAGCGATCTCGCCCCGGTTGGCCACCAGCAGCCTCCGGATGTGCCGTTCACGGGAAGTCATGCATCCTCCACTACATCCGGAACACGCCGAAGCCGGCGCTGCCCGCGACGGGTCCACTGTGGATGGCGGACAGGGCGAGGCCCAGTACGGTACGGGTGTCCCGCGGATCGATGACCCCGTCGTCGTAGAGCTTGCCGGACAGGAACAGCGCCGCCGACTCCCGGTCGATCTGCTGCTCGACCCCGAGCCGCACCACCGTGGCCGAGTCCTCGTCGAACTCCTGTCCCCGCGCCGCGGCGGCCTGCCGGGCGACGATCTCCAGCGTGCCGGCCAGCTGCGCGGCGCCCATCACCGCCGACCGCGCGTTGGGCCAGCTGAACAGGAAGCGCGGATCGAAGGCCCGGCCGCACATCCCATAGTTTCCGGCGCCGTAGCTCGCGCCGATGTTGAGGGTCAGGTGCGGCACCGCCGAGTTGGCCACCGCATTGATCATCAGGCTGCCGTGCTTGATGATGCCGCCCTGCTCGTAGCTGGAGCCCACCATGTACCCGGTGGTGTTCTGCAGGAACAGCAGCGGGGTGTCGCTCGCGTTGGCCAGCTGGATGAACTGCGCCGCCTTCTGCGACTCCTCGGAGAACAGCACGCCCCGGGCGTTGGCCAGCACCCCGATCGGGTACCCGCACAGCTCGCCCCAGCCGGTCACCAGCGCCGTACCGTAGCCCGGCTTGAACTCGTCGAACTCCGAACCGTCGAGGATCCGGGCCAGGATCTCCCGAGGGTCGTACGGCACCCGCTGGTCGGCGCTGGGCACGCCGAGCAGATCCTCCGGGTCGTACCGCGGCGGGGCGACCATCTCCCGGGGCTCGGCGCCCCGGCGTCGCCAGTTGAGCCTGCGCACCACCGACCGGGCCAGCCGGATCGCGTCCCGCTCGTCCTCGGCCAGGAAGTCCGCCAGTCCCGAGCGGGTCGCGTGCATCTGCGCCCCGCCCAGCGACTCGTCGTCCGTACGCTCGCCGGTGGCCATCTGCACCAGCGGCGGGCCGGCCAGGAACACCTTCGCCTGGTCGCGCACGAAGATCGTGTAGTCGGACATGCCGGGGATGTAGGCGCCGCCGGCCGTCGCGTTGCCGAACACGACCGCGACCGTGGGTCGGCTGTCGGCACTGGCCTGGGTCAGGTCGCGGAAGACCGCGCCGCCCGGGATGAAGATCTCCGACTGGGACGGCAGGTCGGCGCCGCCGGACTCGACCAGGTTGACCAACGGAAGCCGGTTCTGGGCCGCGATCCGGCTCAGCCGCTGGGATTTCTTCAGTGCGTACGGGTTGACCGCGCCGCCGCGCACCGTCGGATCGGTGGCGACGATCATGCAGTCCACGCCCTCGACCGACCCGATGCCGCCGACCGTACTGGCGCCGGTCGGGTAGTCCGAGCCCCAGGCGGCCACCGGGCACAGTTCGAGGAACGGGCCGTCCCGGTCGAGCAGCAGCTCGATGCGCTCCCGGGGCAGCAATTTGCCACGGGAACGGTGCCTGCGCACATAACGCTCCCCGCCGCCGCCCCGCGCCGCGGCCAGCGCCTCGTCCAGTTCGGCCAGCCGCTCCAGCATCGCGGCTCGGTTGTTTAAATAGGACTGTGAGTGTGCATCGACGGCGGTCTTCAGGATCGGCATGGTGGCCTCAACGGGTGCCCTCCGGAATGTCGACGAGCCGGGCGCGCAGCCATTCGCCGAGCGCCTTGGCCTGCGGGTCGAACCGGGTGGAGCCCGCCACCCCGGGCCCGAGCAGGCCACGAATCACCAGGTTGACCGCCCGCAGATTGGGCAGTTCATACCGGTCGATGGGCAGGTTGGCGGTCTCCGGCAGCAGTTCCCGGATCCGATCGGCGGTCAGGAACTCCCGCAGCCACTCGTACCGGCTGTCGTTGCGTGCCCACACACCGACGTTGGCGTCGCCGCCCTTGTCACCGGAGCGCGCGCCGAACACGGTGCCGAACGGCACCCGCAGGGTGGTCTTGTTCGTTGGTCTGGGCCGCGCGCCCGGATCGGACAGGCGCGCCGGCGGGGTCGCCATGACCGGGGGCGCCGCGATCGGCACCCGGCCTCCGTCCGGCAGCACCGCCGTGTGCTCGACGGACCGCTGCGCCACCAACTCGGTGGCGAACACCCCGTACGGCACGGCATCGCCGGGCGGTGTGGTCAGGGTGCAGCCCGGGTACGAGCCGAGCGCCAGCTCCACCACGGCCTGCGAGAAGGCGCGCCCGGCCCGCTTGGGGTCGCCGTCGCGCAGGTGTACGTGCAGCAACGCGCTGGCCGTCTCGGTGGTCTCCGGGTCGGCGTGGTCGGTGCGGGCGAGGTCGAACTCCAGCCCGTCCGGCCCGACCGCCTCGGTCAGCTGATCCCGCACCAGCGCCGCCTTGGCGTCGATGTCCAGCCCGGTGAGCACGAACGTCATCGAGTTGCGGAAGCCGCCCAGGCTGCTGACGCCAACCTTGAGCGTCTCCGGCGGCGGCCCGCCACGCACGCCGCCCACCGACACCCGGTCCGGCCCGGTTCCGGTGAGCCGGATGCTGTCGAAGCGGGTCACCACGTCCGGACCGAGGTAGTCGGGCGAATCGATCTCGTACAGCAGCTGGGCGGTGACCGTCTCGACGGTGACCGCGCCCCCGGTGCCCCGGTGTTTGGTGATCACGCAGGAGCCGTCCTGCTCGATCTCCGCGATCGGGAAGCCCGGGTGGAGCGGATCGGCCAGCTCGGTGAAGAACGCGAAGTTGCCGCCGGTGGCCTGGGTACCACACTCCAGGATGTGCCCGGCCACGGTCGCGCCGGCCAGCCGGTCGAAGTCGGTGCGCTCCCAGCCGTACCGGGCGATCGCCGGCCCGACCACCAGCGAGGCGTCCGTCACGCGCCCGGTCACCACGATGTTCGCTCCGCCGCGCAGGCACTCGGCGATGCCGAATGCACCCAGGTACGCGTTGGCGGCCAGCGCGCCGGGGCGATCGAGCGCGTCCCCGGTCACGTAGCCGATCGAGGCCGGACGGCCGAGGGTACCGGCCAGTTCGGTGAGAGCGGCGGCCAAACCGGCGGGGTTGAGGCCGCCGGCGTTCACCACGATCGTGACGCCACGATCGAGCGCCTCGCCGAGGCAGGCGCGCATCTGGCTCAGGAAGGTCCGGGCGTATCCGAGGGACGAATCGCGGGCGCGGTCGCGGCCGAGGATCAGCATGGTCAGCTCGGCCAGGTAGTCGCCGGTCAGCACGTCCAGCTCACCACCGGTCAGCATCTCCTGGAACGCGCTGAACCGGTCGCCATAGAAGCCGGATGCGTTGCCGATGCGGATCACGGGCGGACCTCCGCCCCGGGGGTCGGTGTGTCCCCCGGCGGAGCCCCGGCGCCGACCGGTGCCGGCGGGCTATCGCCCGAGCGTGCCGCCTTGGCCGGGCGGGCGCCGGTCGCCTGCGCGGACCGAGGGGGACGGCCGTCGCCCGGCGGGCCGGCGAACGCCTGTGCCACGTCCAGCCACTCGTCGGCGACCGGGCCGTTCGCCTCCAACAGCAGGTCGGCCCGGTGCCGGCGCTGGGTGACCAGGAGGCAGAAATCGATCGCCGGCCCGGTCACCCGGTTCGTGGCGTCCGGCGGCCCGAACGCCCACACGCCGCCGTCGGGGGCCTGCAGCTCCACATAGACCGGCGAGGTGGGCGCGGGCCGGCCGTGCGCCAGGAACCCGTACCCCAGCGTCCGCCAGCCCAGCCAGGCGACGTGTCGCAGTCGCCGGGTCGGCAGCCGGACCTCGTCGCACGCCAGCGCGACGTCCTCGCCGTGCGCCCAGGTCTCCATGATCCGGGCGGTGGCCATCGACGCCGGGGACATCTCAATACCGAACCAGGGCAGCCTGGCCCCGGCCGGAGCGGCGGCGAGCGCGGCGGCCAGGTCGGCGCGGCTGCTCCGCCAGCGGGACAGCAGGTCGGAGGGCTCGGCGAGGCCGTCGTCGGCGGCCCGATCGGCGAACCCGTCCGGGTCAGCCAGGGCCGAGGCGGCCACCTCGGCGAAGCCTTCGGGGTCGGTCGCCGACCGTACGGCGACCCGGTCGGTCCAGGTCAGGTGCGCGATCTGATGGGAGATCGTCCAACCCGCCGCCGGAGTCGGTCGTCGCCAATCGTCGTCGGGTAGCCCGGCCACCACCCCGTCCAGGTCGGCGGACTCGGCGTGCAGGTCGACGAGGATTTCGGCGAGATCAACCACGGGTACTCCTCAGGGGGTCGGAGCGAGAACTTCGGCGAGGTGACGGGTCCAGGTGGCGAGGATGGTCCGCCGGCGGGCGGAGTCGTCGGTGAGCAGGTTGGCCACGCCGAGGCCGCGCAGCAGATCGAGGGTCGCGTGCACCGCCTCGCGTACCGGTGGCCGGCTGTCGTCGGCGCCGAGCAGGTCCACGGCCAGCCGGTACAGGTCCCGGCCGACCCGGGCCTCCAGCGGCACCAGCGCGTCGCGCAGCTCCGGCTCGGTGCGCCCGGCGACCCAGACTTCCAGCGCGGCGACATACAGCGGGCCGGTGAACGCGCCGGCCAGCAGGTCGATGACCCGGTCGACGCGGCCGGGCGGCAGGCCCGCGGCCTCGGCCCGGATCTCCTCGCCGCGCCGCTGGGCGAGGTGCTCGACGGCGGCCAGGACCAGGGCGGCCTTGGTCGGGTAGTGGTGCAGCTGGGCGCCGCGGGACACCCCGGCCTTGCCGGCGATGAGCGTGGTCGTCGTCCCCGACCAGCCGAATTCGACCAGGCAGTCGACGGTGGCCTCGAGCAGCCGGAGTTGGGTGGCCCGGCTGCGCTCCTGCTGAGGAGTGCGGTTCAGCACGTCGTAAGGGTGCCCGGGCCGGAAACAAACAGTCAAGCCTGCATGTTTTTGGGTCGACAAAGGGCGGCCATTGATCGGTGGGCGGTCGTTGCCCGAGGGTGAGAGGCGGCCACCGGGCCGCCAGCTGGCGCCGCCCGATGACCGGTCGCGATTGGTCCCCCGACCGACCTCGTGCGGGGGCGGGGGCCCATCGCTGGGCGGCCCGCCGAAGATCGCGACAAAGGGGAAATAAGGCGCGCTTCGCGGCACACGGGAACGACCACCGAGGAGGCCGTCCGGGTGGAGCAAGATCAGACGCGGGCCCGCCGAGCCAATCGCTCGGGGTCGAGGATGATCACACTCTTGCCATCCAGGCGTAGCCAGCCGCGGGACGCGAAGTCGGCCAGGGCCTTGTTGACCGTCTCCCGGGACGCGCCGACCAGCTGGGCCAGCTCCTCCTGGGTGAGGTCGTGAGTGACCCGCAGCACGCCGCCGTCCCGGGTGCCGAACCGGCCGGCCATCTGCAGCAGGTTCTTGGCGACCCGGCCCGGCACGTCCGTGAAGATCAGGTCGGCCAGCGAGTCGTTGGTCCGGCGCAGCCGGCGGGCCAGCACCCGCAGCAGCTGCTCGGCGATCTCGGGCCGGTTGGTCAGCCATGGGCGCAGCGCCTGCTTGCGGAGCCGGGCTACCCGCGCGTCGGTGACGGCGGTGGCCGTGGCGGTCCGCGGACCGGGGTCGAACAGCGACAACTCGCCCATCATGTCCGAGGGGCCCATGATCGCGACCAGATTCTGCCGGCCATCGGCGGCCCGCCGGCCCAGCTTGATCTTCCCGGACAGCACGATGTAGAGGCTGTCACCCGGCTCACCCTCGTTGAAGATCACCTCGCCCTTGCGGGCCTCAATGGTGTCCATCTCCTTGGCGAGTGATTCCGCGGCTTCGGGGTCCACGCCCTGGAAGATCCCACTCCGAGCCAGCACCTCATCCATCCCGCACACCTCCGCTCGCGCGTGACCCGCGCCAGGCCAGTCTAGGCACACGCCACGCCAACCAGGGCGTCCACCCCGGGAAGATCAGTGTCCACAGGCGGCGCGACGATGTCGAGGTGAAGCCGTCGCGAGCCAGCAGAATGGAGGCCGGCGCCGATCTTCCGGTTCTGGTGTGGCGCTTCGATCCTCCGGCGCTCATGATCTCGAGCGGGTCGCTGGGCGGCGGGATCGGGACTCGGCACTGGATAGTGAACGCGACGGTGCCCATGCGGTACGACCGCGACGATCCGGACGTACATCTCACCGAGGTCGCGACCGGACTCGGCCTGGGTACGGCGCCCGGAGTCGGCCTGCTGACCGGGCTGGACGTGAACCGGATGGTCGACGCGTCCGATGGCGGGGTATCGGTGACCGCCACCGTGGGGCTCGGGCTGCCCTGCTGGGCAGCCGCCCCGGAGGTCGAGGCGCCCGGGCCCACGCCACCGGTCCGCCCCCGGCCGCCGGTCGGCACGGTCAACATCGTGGCCTGGGTACCGGTGCGGTTGTCCCCGGGCGCGCTGGTGAACGCGGTCGCCACGGTCACCGAGGCCAAGGCGCAGGCGATCTGGCGGGCCGGCATCGAGGCGACCGGTACCTGCACCGACGCCGTCTGCGTGGCCTGCCCGGCGGACGGCACCGCCGAACCCTACGGCGGTCCCCGCTCGGTCTGGGGCGCCCGGCTGGCCCGCGCGTCGTACGGTGCCGTCCTGGACGGCGCACGCGCCTGGCTGGCGGAGCCCTCGGCGTGGTCGAAGGGCTCCGCGGCCTGAAGAAATAGGGCTCCGCGGTCTGATCGAGGGCTCTGCGGCCTGGTCGCGCGGTCGGCGGGGGCGACCCGTCCTGACCGGCCGGCCGTGATTGTCGGGCGGTCGACGTAGGCTTCCCAGCGTGACCGCGGACGAGACCGATCTAGCCCGCAAGCGCCGGGCCCGCCGGATGGCCAGGCTGCTGACCGAGGCGCACCCCGACGCGCACTGTGAGCTCGACCACCGCAACGCGTTGGAGTTGGCCGTCGCGACGATCCTGTCCGCCCAGTCCACCGACAAGGGCGTCAACCAGGTGACGCCGAAGCTGTTCGCGAGGTATCCGACCGCCGCCGACTACGCCGCCGCCGACCGCACCGAGATGGAGGAGATCGTCCGGCCGACCGGGTTCTACCGCAACAAGGCGGACGCCCTGATGAAGCTGGGCCAGGCCCTGCTCGAGCGGTACGACGGCGAGGTGCCCGGCCGGATGGCCGACCTGGTGAGCCTGCCGGGCATCGGGCGCAAGACGGCCAACGTGATCCTCGGCAACGCCTTCGACGTCCCGGGCCTCACCGTCGACACCCACTTCCAACGGCTGGTGCATCGCTGGGAGTGGACCGAGGAGACCGACCCCGTCAAGATCGAGACCGCGGTCAGCAAGCTCATCGAGCGGCGCGACTGGACGATGCTGTCGCACCGGATCATCTTCCACGGCCGGCGGGTCTGCCACGCCCGCAAGCCGGCCTGCGGCGCGTGCACCCTGGCGCGGCTCTGCCCGTCCTACGGCAGCGGGCCGACCGATCCGGCCGAGGCGGCGAAGCTGCTCAAGGGCCCCCGGGCGGCCGAGCTGGCGGAGTTGGCCGGGGTGCCGGCGCCGGCCGCGAACACCGCCACCGCGACGGCCCGGGCCGCCGCCGGCAAGGACGACACGCCGTGAGGCGGACCCGACCACTCGCCGGCCCCGGGCCCCGGTCCGTGCCGGGCGGGCTCGGCGGTCGGCTCGCCGCGGGCGGTTGGGCCGGGTCCGGGCCTCGGTCCGCGCGTGGACCGCTCGGGCCTCGGCCCGCCGGAGGTGGTCGGGCCGGATGAGCGACGCGTTGCCGGCGTGGTGGCAGCCGCTGCTGCGCCAGGTCCGGGACGCCGACGCGCACCAGTTCCGGTCGATGCCCACGCCGGCCTCCGGCGGCCGGCCCGGCGCCGTACTGGTGCTGTTCGGCGAGGATGCCCCGCACGGCCCGGACGTGCTGCTCCTGGAGCGGGCCGCGGACATGCGCCACCACGCCGGGCAGCCGGCCTTTCCGGGCGGGGCCGCCGACCCCGGCGACGCCGACCCGACCGCGACCGCCCTGCGCGAGGCGCGGGAGGAGGTCGGCCTCGATCCGGCCACGGTACGGGTGCTCGCCACGCTGCCCCCGCTCTGGATCCCGGTGAGCCGGTTCCTGGTCACGCCGGTGCTGGGCTGGTGGGAGGCGCCCCATCGGGTACACGCCAGGCAGGCCGCCGAGGTCGCCCGGGTGACCCGGGTCCCGGTCGCCGAGTTGGTGGACCCGGCCAACCGGGTGCGGGTACGCCACTCCAGCGGCCACCTCGGGCCGGCCTTCCGGGTACACGGCATGCTCGTCTGGGGCTTCACCGCCGGGATACTCTCCGCGCTGCTGGAGATGGGCGGCTGGTCGCGGCCCTGGTTGGGGCGCGCCGAGACCGTGGAGTTACCGATCTCTGGTGACCGGCCCGTACCCTAGGTCCGTGCAAGGCAGCCTGGTCGACGTCATCCTGGTCATCTTGGTGATCGTCTTTGCCGTGAACGGCTACCGCCAGGGTTTCTTCGTTGGTCTGCTGTCCTTTGTCGGCTTCTTCGGCGGCGCGGCCCTGGGCCTGCAGCTCGGCCCGTGGCTCGCCGGATTCGTCCAGGCCGACCTGGCTCGGGTGTTCATCTCCCTGTTGACCATCTTCGGCATCGCCATCGCCGGCCAGGCGCTCGCCGGCTGGTTGGGCAGCCGGCTGCGCGCGTCGATCCACAACCGGACCGGCCAGACCCTGGACGACCTGGGCGGGTCGCTGGTCTCGGTGGTCGCGGTGCTGCTGGTGGCCTGGCTGGTCGCCGCACCGCTGGGCTCCTCGGCGCTGCCGGGGCTGGCCCGGTCGGTCCGCAACAGCGCGATCCTGCACGGCATCAACTCGGTGATGCCGGACAGCGCCCAGTCGCTGTCCGACGCGCTGCGCAGCACGGTGGACACCAACGACTTCCCGGACGTCTTCGGCGAACTCGACCCGACGCGGGTCCGCCAGGTTCCCGCGCCCGACCAGGCGCTCGACAACGCGTCGGTGGTGACCCGCTCCGAGCGGTCGGTCGTCAAGATCCTCGGCGCGGCGCCGTCCTGCTCGCGGCGCATCGAGGGCTCCGGATTCGTGTACGCGCCGGAGCACGTGCTGACCAACGCGCACGTGGTGGCCGGCACCCGGTCGGTCTCAGTCGATCAGGAGGGCGACCTGCAGGCCGCCCGGGTGGTCGAGTACGACCCCGAGCGCGACCTGGCCGTGCTCTACGTCCCGGGGCTGGTCGCGCCGGTGATGAACTTCGCCTCCTCGCCGGCGGACAGCGGCGATGACGCCATCGTGCTCGGGTACCCGCTGGACGGGCCGTACGACGCCCAGGCGGCGAGGGTCCGGGACGACGGCCCGATCCGGGGCCCGGACATCTACAACGCCATGACGGTCACCCGGGACATTTACACGATTCGCGGCCTGGTCCGCAGCGGCAACTCCGGTGGCCCCCTGATCGATCCGTCCGGCGCGGTACTCGGGGTGGTGTTCGCGGCGGCGGCGGACGATCAGCAGACCGGGTTCGCGCTCAGCGCGGCCGAGGCCGCCCCGATCGTCGCGGCCGGGCGCAACGCCACCGCGGAGGCCGACACGGGCGCCTGCACCGACGGCTGAGCCGCCGCTCGGAGGCGATTACACCGGCGGCAGGTACCCGAGCTGGATCAGCCGTACGCCCTCGCGCCGGGTGACCAGCCAGCCTCGACCCGGCGGAAGCGGCCCGGGCCGTACCGTGCCGAGCAGCGCGCCCTCCTCCCGGTCGCCGGACAGCACCAACCCCGGCGTGGACAGCTCGCGCAGGCGCTGGATGACCGGTTCGTACAGCGATCGGCCCGCGCCACCCGTACGCCTGGCCAGCACCAGATGCAGGCCGATGTCCCGGGCCTGGGCCAGGTATTCCAGCAGCGGATGCAGCGGGTTGCTCGGGCCGGCCGCCACCAGGTCGTAGTCGTCGACGAGCAGGTAGCAGTCCGGCCCGCTCCACCAGGAGCGCTCGCGCAGTTGCTGCGGGGTCAGGTCGGGCCCGGGCAGCCGGCCCGCCATGTACCCGGCGACCGACTCGACCAGCTCGGCGGTCTGCGCCGCCCCGGTGGCGTACCCGATGAGGTGGTCGGAGGCGACCGCGCCGAGCAGGCTGCGCCGGTAGTCGACGAGGATGATCCGGGCCGCCTCCGGCGGGTACCGGCGGGTGATCGAGGTGGCCAGCGCGCGCAGGAACGAGGACTTGCCGCTCTCCGCGTCGCCGAACAGCAGGAAGTGCGGCTCGGTGGCCAGGTCCAGGCAGACCGGGCGCAGGTCGGACTGCGCGATCCCGATCGCCACCTCGCCGGAGACCGCGACGTCGTCGTACCCGACCAGGGTGGGCAGCAGCCGCACCGGCGGCGCCTTGGGCCCGGTCCACCCGGCCGCGATGGACTCGATCAGGCCGTCCGGCGGCGGCGCGGCGGTGAGGAAGTGGAACCCGTCCGAGGTCAGGCCCCGCCCGGGGGCGTCCTCCGGCACGTTCCCGGCGGCCCTGCGGGAGATCAGCGAGTCGGCCGGGTCGCCGAGCCGCAACTCCAGCCGGGAGCCGAACAGGTCCCGGATGGCCGGCCGGAAGTCCATCCACCGGGAGCCCGCGGCGAGCACGTGGATCCCGTACGACAGGCCCCGGGTGGCCAGGTCGGTGATGGCGGCCTCGAGGTCGTCGTACTCGCCCCGGATGGTGGCCCAGCCGTCGATCACCAGGAACACCTCGGCCCGCCCGGCCGCCGGTTCCGCGCCGCCGCGCTCCCGCTCGGTGAGCAGGCCGGCCACCTCGCCGACGGTGCGCCGCACGGCGTCCGGCTCCAGCCGGCCGGCGACCCCGCCGACGTGCGGCAGTTTCCGGAGCCCGGCCAGCACCCCGCCGCCGAAGTCCAGGCAGTAGATCTGGGCCCGTTGCGGAGTGTGGGTCAGCGCGAGTCCACACACGACGGTCGACAGCAGGCTGGACTTGCCGCTGCGCGGGCCGCCGACGATCGCCACGTGGCCGCCCGAGCCGGACAGGGTCAGCCAGAGCAGATCGCGGCGCTGCTCGAACGGCTTGTCGACCAACGCCACCGGCACCATCAGGGCGTCGCGCAGCTGCGGGTTGGCGGTGGTCAGGCCGACCGGCGCCTCGGTGACCAGCGGCCCGATCAGCTCCTCGATCGGGGCCGGGCGATCCAGCGGCGGCAGCCAGACCTGGTGGGCCGTCGCGCCGGCGCCGGCCAGCCGGTCGACCAGGAGGTCGAGCAGGCTCGCCGGGGCCCCGTGGCCGGGATCGGACTCCGCCTCGACGTCGGGTGCCGGGCGGGCCGGCGCGGGCACCAGCCGCGAGGTGTAGTCGAGGATGCCGGTGGCGTCCGGTGCCGGGCCGGGCCGCAGGTACGGGCCGGAGACGTACGCTGCCCGGAACCGTTGCAGCGGCTCGGTCGCGTACCGCAGGAAGCCGTGACCCGGGCTGCGGGGGAGCTCGTACGCGTCGGGTACGCCCAGTACCGAGCGGGACTCCATGGCGGAGAAGGTGCGCAGCCCGATCCGGTACGACAGGTGGGTCTCCAGGCCGCGCAGCCGCCCCTCCTCCAGGCGCTGGCTGGCCAGCAGCAGGTGCACGCCCAGCGACCGACCCAACCGTCCTATCTGGACGAAGGTCTCGATGAAGTCCGGCTTCGCGAACAGCAGCTCGGAGAACTCGTCGCAGATCACCAGCAGCACCGGCAGCGCGGCCAGCCCGGTACCGGGACGGGCCCGCTCGTAGTCGCGCAGGCTGGCGAAGTTACCCGAGCGCTTGAGTAGCTCCTGGCGGCGCTGCAATTCACCGTTGAGGGCGTCGGTCATCCGATCCACCAGCGGCAGCTGGTCGCGCAGGTTGGTGATGACCGCGGCGGTGTGCGGCAACCGGTCCAGCGTCGCGAAGGTGGCGCCGCCCTTGAAGTCGATGAGCACGAAGTTGAGGGCCTCCGAATCGTGCGTCGCGGCGAGCCCGAGCACGATGGTGCGCAGCAGCTCCGACTTGCCCGAGCCGGTGGCGCCGATGAGCAGCCCGTGCGGGCCCATGCCGTCCTGGGCCGACTCCTTGAGGTCCAGCTCCACCGGGTGCCCGCCGCCGTCGACCCCGATCGGCACCCGCAGCCGGTCGCGCCCGGGCCGCGGCGCCCAGCCGACCGCCGCGGCGAAGTCGTCCGGATCGCCGATGCCCAGCAGTTCGGCCAGGCCGGTGTCGGTCGGACCGGTACCGTCGCCGGCGCGCGCCGCCGCGGCCAGGCGCAGCGGCGCGAGTTGACGGGCCAGCGCCTGCGCGGTCGGCAGGTCCATCCGGTCGGCGACGCCGACCCGGCCGCGCTCGTCGATGGTGTCGCTGAACAGCGCGCCGTCCGCGCCGACGGTCAGGCCGATCGTGCCCCGATCGAGCAACCGGGGCGGGGCGCCGTCGACCTCGATGAGGGCCACGCCGGCCACCCCGCCGTCGATGGTCAGGTGCTCGCAGCCGGACAGGTCGCCGCCGTCGACGACGATGACGACCTGCGGCCCGCCGTTCGGATTGCCCGGACCGAACCGGGGCCGGTTGGCGATTACATCGTCGAGCAGCCGCTCCAGCTCGGGGCCGGAGCCGGCGACCAGCCGCACCGGGCCGAGCCGGTCGGTACGGGTCGGGTGCAGTGCGTGCGGCAACCACTTGAGGTACTCCCACTCGGGCCGGCGGTCGTGGCCCGCGCACACCGCTATCAGCAGATCGGCGGGGGCGTTGAAGACCGCGAGCTGGGCGAGCATCGCGCGCACCAGGTCCCGGACCCGGTCCTCGGTCCGCCGCGCCGGGGCGGGGGCGTCCGCCGCCTGCCACGGTCGCGCGTCCCACGGCTCGTCGTCGGCCGCCGCGTGCACATAGAGCCGGGCGAAGCCGGACACCGCGACCGCGACCGGCAGGTCGGGCACCACCGCGTACGCGTCGAGGAACCGGCGCAGCGCGGCCGCCGTCATCGGCTCCAGCTCCTCCAGCGGCGCGGTCACCGGCGCGACCAGCGGGGTGGCCAGAGTTTGCGGCCCGATGCCCACCCGCGCCACCGCGAAGTCACCGTCGCCGGGCCGCCGCTCCCACAGCCGGTAACTGTCCACGGTGGACCACAGGACGTCCGGATGCGGGTGGCGGTAGTGCAGCGCGTCGCGCTGCCGGCCGGCGTTGTCCCGCACCCGCAGGCGCAGGCCGGCCAGGTGGCGCAGGTACTCCCGACGAGCCGCCATCATCTCGGCCTTCTTCGGCGTCCCACCGCTGGAGCCGAAACCGGTGGCCAGCATGCCCAGCGAGGAGATGCCGAAGACCCCACCGACCACATAGGAGTACGCGCCGCCCTGCCGGCCGGCGAACATCATCGCCGTCGCGACCGTGCCGGTGAGCATCGGCAGGATGGTCAGCAGCTGGGCCCAGCGCGACCCGATCAGCGGGCGGATCTCCGGCGGCGCCTGGATGACGAGTTCGCCGCTCGGCAGCTCCGGCGCCAGCCGGCGCGGCCCGCGCCTCACCACGACAGTGGCCACGAGCAACCTCCCCAGTCACCGCTCGTCCACCCGGTGCGCGCGAAGCGCCGTCGCGGGCCACCGGTGGTGCGAAGCGGCCCGATGCGGGAGCCGGTCGACGCGCGATCGCCGGCGGGGTGAGGCCGGCCGCCGCTCATGGTAGGCGGCGGAGCGACCGAGCGTGACCCCGTCCGCGGGTGCCCCTCATACCGCCCGTGATTGTGGTACTCAGTTCCCGTGACGACCGTGACGGGATTGGCGAAGGTGACTGTCCGCGCGCCGCAACGCCGCATCGACGTCGCGCTGCCCGAACACGCGCCGCTCGCGGAGCTGCTGCCGGAGTTGCTGCGCCGCGCGGGCGTCGGGCTGGCCGACGACGGGCAGGCGCACGGTGGCTGGGCGCTGCGACGCGGCGACGGCGAGGCGCTGTCCGTGGGCGCGGGGCTGGCCGCCCAGGGGGTACGCGACGGGGACGTGCTCTACCTCGGGCCGGGCCGGGCACCCTGGCCCGAGCTGGAATATGACGACGTGGTCGACGCGATCGCGACCGGCGCCCGCGGCCGCGGGCGGACCTGGGACGGCGCGGCGACCCGGGCGACCGGCCTGGCCGTCGCCGGCGTCGCGCTGCTGCTGGGCGTCGTCGCGCTGGTGCGTGCCCCGCAGCACGGTGCCGCGCTGCCCGGGCTGGCCGGGCTCGGCGCGGCGCTGCTGCTCACGCTCGGCGGCATAGTTGCCTCGCGCGCCTACGGCGACTCGGTGGCCGGCGCCGTGCTGGCCGCCGGTGCCCTTCCCTACGCGTTCGTCGGCGGCCTGTCATCGCTCGGGTCAACGCCGGCCGGGGCGCACCGGTCGCCCGCGGAGGCGTCGCCATTCGAGGCGCCGCTGGTCGCGGCGTCCCGCGTGAACGCCCCGCATCTGCTGATCGCCTCGGTGGCGGTGCTGGTGCTCGCGGTCGTCGGCGCGGTCGGCGTCGGCGACCGGCTGCGGATCTTCGTGGGTGCGATCACCGCCGGCGGGCTCGCGGCGCTGGGCGCCGGGCTCGGCTACCGGCTGCCGGCCGCCGGAGCCGCCGCGATCGTGCTCGCCGCGCTGGTCACCGGTCTGGCGGCGGCGCCGTTGCTGGCGATCAGGCTGGGCAACCTGCCGGTACCGGTGCTCGCGCCGGGGCAGTCCGAGCGGCCCGACCGGGCCCGGGTGCACGCCGCCGTGGTGCGCACCGACGAGATCCTGACCGGGCTGCTGATCGGGGCGGCCATCGCCGGCACCGCCGCGGCCGTGCCGCTCGCCGGCTCCGGTGGTGCGGCCGGTCGCCTGCTGGTCGCGGTGACGGCCGCCGGGTTCCTGGTGCGGGCGCGGCTGTTTCCGGCGGTACGGCAGCGCCTGCCGCTGCTCGTCGCGGGCGCGGGTACTTCCGGCGCTCTGCTGGCGCACACGCCCGCCACGGTCCCGGTGCTTGCCGGCTGGCTCATGCTGGCGTGTCTGTGCGTGGTGACCGGACTCCGGTACAGCAATCGGCCACCCGGCCCGTACCTGGGCCGGATGGCCGATCTGCTCGACGCGCTCTGCGTGATTGCGGTCATCCCGGTGGCCTGCGCGGTGCTCGGGCTCTACGGCGCCGTGCGCGGGCTGGCCGGATGACTGTCGGTCGCCGCTTCCGTCCGGCCGCCATCCCACGGGCGGCCGGGAAGTCAGAGGCGGCTACTCGATCGGGCGAGCGATCGGGGCGACGCCCGGGTCGACGTACGTGCCGTCGGCGATCGCCGTGTGGTGCCGCTCGCGCGACAGCAGGATCTCGGCCTCGGCGTCGGAGCGCCCCACCCAGCTGGCGCCCTCCACGCTCTTGCCCGGCTCAAGATCCTTGTAGACCTCGAAGAAGTGCTGGATCTCCAGCCGATCGAATTCCGCGACGTGGTGAATGTCACGGAGGTGCTCCAGCCGGGGATCGTAAGCCGGCACGCAGAGAACCTTGTCGTCGCCGCCCTTTTCGTCGGTCATCCGGAACATGCCAATAGCACGGCACCGAATCAGGCAACCCGGAAAAGTGGGCTCCTGCACGAGAACGAGCGCGTCCAGCGGATCGCCATCCTCGCCGAGCGTTCCCTCGATGAAGCCGTAGTCGGCCGGGTACTGGGTAGAGGTGAAAAGCGTGCGGTCGAGCCGGATCCTCCCAGTGGCATGGTCAACCTCGTACTTGTTTCGTTGCCCCTTGGGGATCTCAACCGTAACGTCGAAATCCATAATCACCGCTCCTCAACTCGCCGCGCTGCGACTGACGCGACTAGTGTGACCGAAAATCGTCCGGGCGTATGAGGAGGGGGCCTGTGGGGAGGCAGGATTCACACTCGGGAGCCGATCAGGGCGGTGCGCCGCAGCGTCCACAGGGGACCGAGGACAATCCCGAGCCCCCGAAACAGGAACAGTCCGGCGGCAACCGACCGCAGCCGGTGACGCCGAGCGTGCAGACGGGCCGGGCGTCCGTGCCTGGTGCCCCGTATCGGCCCGGTCCGCCCTCTCCGGTCCCACCTGCCGGCTCCGGCCCGGCCCCCGCCAAGGGCGCATCGATGACGACCGAGCCACAGACGGGGACGTCTCCGGCATCGCCCGCGAGCGAGGTCCCGGCTCCGGCCAAGCCCGCCGAGACGCCCGAGAGCGCCGAGGCGCCCAAGACCATCGAGATAACTAAGGCCCCCGAGACGCCCAAGACTCCCGAGGCGCCCAAGATCGTCAAGACGACTAAGGCCCCCGAGACACCTGAGAGTTCGGAGGCGCCTGAGGAAACGGTGCCGGTGCCGGCGCCGGCCGCGGGGGAGAAGGCTCCCGTGGGAGACGCCGAGGTGCCGCCGGCGGAGGCGAAGGCCTCGCCGGCAGAAGCCCAGAGGCCGCCGTCGGAGGAGAAGGGCCCACCGGCGGAGGTCTCCCAGGAGCAGGAGTCGTCCGCGGAGGCTCCGGTGCCGCCGGCGAAGGTCTCGGACCCGTCGGCGGAGGAGGAATCGTCGGCGGCGGCCCCGGTGTCGCCGGCAGACGCGGTGGAGTCGTCGGTGGAGACGGCGGAGTCGTCGGTGGGGGGCAAGCCGGGGGCCGAGGGAGTCGGCAAGCCGTCTGCGGAGGCGAAGGCGCCGCCCGAGGATGGGAAGGTGCCCCGAGAGTCGGCCCCGGAGCCGTCGGCTGAGAAGAACTCGCCGCCGGAGCCGCCGGCCGCGTCGGTCGACGCGGCTCCTCCGACTGCCAAAGACACTGAATATGAGGCGCCCGCGGCTCCGCAGGAAGACCCGGATAAGGCGAGCGAGCCGAGCGTGCCGGATATGGCGGCGGCCACCGCCCCGCCCGAGAGCCCGGCCCCCACCGTTCCACCAAATCAACCCGCTCCGCCCGCCGGGCCCACACAGCCGGCAGAGCCGGCCGCTTCGGAGACCGCCACGGCCGACGAGGCGTCCCCTGCCTCGCCGGCAGGCGTGCCCGCGCCGCCAGAGCCGCCGGAGCCGCCGGCCGGATCGGCCCCGCCGCCGGAGCCGCCGGCCGGATCGGCCACGCCGGAGGAGCCGGCCGGCTCGTCTCCACCCGCTGAGCCATCCGCGCCGCCCCCGCCCGAGGCGCCGGCTGCGTCGATCCCGGCCGGCGTGCCGGCTGCGTCGATCCCGGCCGCGGAGCCGTCCGCGCCGCCTCCGGCCGCCGAGCCTTCTGCTTCGCCTCCATTCGCGGAGCCGGCCGCCGCGCAAAGTAAGGCGTCCGCGGGTCCGCCGGGCGCCCCGGCGAAGCCGGTCGAGCCGGTCGAGCCGGTCGAGCCGGTCGAGCCGGTCGAGCCGGTCGAGCCGGGTGGGCCGGGTGGGCCGGGTGGGCCGGTCGAGCCGGGCGCGGCGGACAACACGGTGTCTGGCGCTTCACCCGGCGACTCCGGTGAGCCGGCCGAGCGGTCCGGCCCGACCGAGGCGCCCTCCGCGATCGAGGCGCCCTCCGCGATCGAGGCGCCAGCGGGCTCGCCCGACGTCTCGAGCTGGCCGGCCGCCGCGAAGAACGAGGGCGCGAAGAACGACGGCGCAGAGAACGAGGGCACGAAAACCGAGGGCGCGGGAAACGAGGGCGAGGCTCCCGGTGGCCAGGCCCGCCCGGCCGCCGCCCCGCTCACTCCGATCGACAGGCTGCCGCCCGCATCGGCGCGAGCCAGGGTCGCCGCCGTACCGCCGTCTGGCGCTCCGTCCCCCGCTCGGCCCTCATCCACGCCGTCGCCTCAGCGATCCGGGCAGACCGGGCGACCGAGGCCGTCCGGGCAGGAGACGCCCGGTGCGGCGAGCCCGCCGCCCGCGAGTTCAGCACCGAAACCGCCCGTACCGAAACCGCCCGTACCGAAACCGCCCGTACAGGCACCGCCCGTACAGGCACCGCCGGCGCAGACACCACCACCCGCGGCCGGCTCGCCCCCCGGCCAGACCCCGATGCCGCGCCCCTCGACCGGGTCCGGGTTCGACGCGCGGGGCTCGGCCGACCAGACCGTCCCGCTGCCCCCGGCGAGCGCGTGGCAACAGCCCCCGCGGGCCACGCCGCCGAAGCAGGCCTCGCCGCCCGCCGGCTCGCCGTACGCCTCGGCACCGACCCGACCGGCGCCTCGCACCGACCAGACCCGGCCACAGCGCGCCGTGCCGCCCGGCTCGCCCCAATCCGGCCCGTCGCTGCCCGCCGCGCCCCCGGTCCTGCCGGACGAGCCGGACACCCAAGAGATCCGGACGCCCCCGGGCGCCCTGTACGGCACGGGCCGGCCGCAGCGGGGATCGGCGCCCGTACCGGCCGCGGGCCGGAGTCCGGTCACCCCGACCGTGCCGCCGGTCGTCCCGCCCCCCGCCGTCCCGCCTGCCGCGATCTCGTCCGCCACCGTGCCGCCCGTGCAGGTGCCCGTGCCGGCGGCCGGGGCGCTCAGGAGCCGGCGCCGGCTGTGGCTCGGCCTCGCCGCCGCGCTGCTGGTCGTCATCGTGATCACCACTGGGCTGGTGGCGGTGGGGCCGTCCGGGTTACTCGGTACCAGGCCCGCGTCGTCGCCCTCGTCGGCTGGCCAGCCCCCGATGCTGCTGGCGGCCCCGCCCTCCCCGGTGCTGCCCGCCGCCGGTTCCAATGCCCCGATACCGCTGGTGAGCGCCCTTGAGGCCGCGCTGAGCGGGCCGGTAACGAACAGCGACCTCGGCGGGCACGTCGCCGTACGGGTCGCCGACGCGGCCACCGGCCAGCAGCTGTACGCCCGGGACGCGACCGACCCCACCACGCCCGCCTCGACCATGAAGCTGGTCACCTCGACCGCCCTGCTGGCCCTTCGTGGCCCCCAGTACCAGCTGCAGACCCGGGTCGTCGCCGGGCCGGAGCCCGGTTCCGTCGTGATCATCGGGGGCGGCGACCCGACCCTCGCCGCCGGCCCGAACGGCACCTACACCGGCGCGGCGCGGCTCGACATCCTGGCCGTGCTGGTCAAGAAGGCGCTCGGCGGCACCAGGCCGAACAAGGTCATCTACGACACCTCCCTGTTCACCGGGGCCGATTCGGGGCCGGGCTGGGAGGCGACCGACGTGGACGCAGGCGGGCAGTCCGCCCGGATCACCGCCCTGATGACCGACGGCGGCCGGATCGACCCGACCAAGACCGGGGACTCCCCCCGGTACCGGCACCCGGATCTGGCCGCCGCGCAGGACTTCGCGAGGCTGCTCGGAGTGCCGGCCAGCGCGGTCGTCGCCGGTACCGCTCCGAAGAGCCCGGCCGGCACCGCGGGTCCGCCCGCCGCCCAAGGCACCGGCCAGCCCCAGGGCCGGGCGTTTGGCGCGCCGGCACCGGGCACCGAGCTCGGCGTGGTCAAGTCCCCGCCGCTGGTGAGCATCCTGGAACAGATGCTGGCGAACAGTGACAACACCGTCGCGGAGCTGATGTCGCGGCAGGTCGCCCTGGCGCTGGGCAAGCCGGCCAGCTTCGCCGGTGGTGCCGCCGCCGTCATCCAGGAGCTGAAGGCCCTTGACCTGCCCGTCGGCGGCGTACACATCGTCGACGGCAGTGGCCTGTCCCACCAGAACACGCTGACCCCGGCGCTGCTGACCGCGGCCCTCTCGCTGGCCGCCCAGCCCGGCCAGCCCCGGCTGCACAGCCTGTTCACCGGGCTGCCGGTGGCCGGCTACTCGGGGACCCTGGCGGATCGATTCGTGAGCCCGAGCGCCAACCCGGGCGCGGGGGACGTGCGGGCCAAGACCGGCACGCTCACCGGGGTGAGCAGCCTGGCCGGGTACGTGGTCGACGCCAGGGGCTGTCTGCTGGTTTTCGCGGTCATGGCGGACCACGTCATACCGGGCGGTACCGCCGCGGCCGAGCAGGCGTTGGACCAGATAGCCATGGCGATCGCCGGAGTCTCCTAGGGGTGCCGGGTCTGTCCGGAATCGCGAATCCTGACGGACCGCTCCGGTCGAGACCGGTAGGACCTGGCCTCGCGCGGGTACGGTGGGGTCATGGCGCAGTTTGTCGATTGGGATCTGGCCGCCGCGACCGCGGGAGCCCTCGGCAAGGCCGGCCCCCCGGTGTCCTACTCGGAGGCGGCGGATGTCGTGGCCGAGTTGCGCCGGGTGACCGACGAGGCCGCGCACCACGTGCGCGACTTCACCGGGTTGACCCCGGCGGCCGGCCAGCAGGTGGTTCGGGTGGTCGATCGCAAGGACTGGGCCGCGGTCAACATCGCCGGGCTCCGTCAGGTGATCACCCCGCTGGTGGCCAAGCTGTCCGGCGAGCGTGAACCGGGCTCGTTCACCAGCGTGGTCGGCTCCCGGGTTACCGGCGTGCAGGCGGGCACGGTGCTGGCCTACCTGTCCGGCAAGGTGCTCGGGCAGTTCGAGGTGTTCGCCTCCGACCCCGGATCGCTGCTGCTGGTCGCCCCGAACATCGTCGAGACGGAGCGCAAGCTCGGCGTCGAACCGCGCGATTTCCGGCTCTGGGTCTGCCTCCACGAGGTGACCCACCGCACTCAGTTCACCGCCGTACCGTGGCTGCGTGGCCACTTCCTCGGTGAGGTGCGCTCGTTCGTCGACGCCTCCCAGTCGGGCGGGGAGCAGATCGTCGACCGGCTGCGCCACGGGGTGGCCGCGCTGGCCGACGCCGTTCGCAACCCGGACAGCCGGGCATCGGTTCTCGACCTGGTGCAGACGCCGGCCCAGGCGGCCGTGCTGGATCGGCTGACCTCGGTGATGACGCTGCTGGAGGGGCACGCCGAGTTCGTGATGGACGGCGTGGGCCCCGAGGTGGTGCCGAGCGTGGAGGAGATCCGGTCGCGGTTCAACCAGCGCCGCGAGGGTGGCAACCCGGTGGAGCGGGTGATGCGCCGGCTGCTCGGCATCGACGTCAAGCTCCGTCAGTACGCGGAGGGGCGCAAGTTCGTGCACGGCGTGGTGGAGCGGGTCGGCATGGCCGGCTTCAACCGCGTGTGGGACTCGCCGTTGACCCTGCCGTACCTGGACGAGCTGAGCGACCCGGATGCCTGGGTCGCCCGCGTGCACGGCTGAGCCTCGTTGATCCATCGCTCGGACCGCCCGGCAGCCCTCCCGGCACCGTCGGCGGCGTTCCCGACGTGGCCGGCCGTGCCTCCAGCCCGGTGGCCCGCCGCGACGGCGGTGGGGTGATGGCCGCCCTGTCCCCGGCGGTGGCGGCCTGCCGCCTGGCCGTGCGGCAGGCGCTCGCCGGCGTGCAGCCCGGCGGACTCGTCCTGGCCGCGTGCTCGGGTGGGGCCGACTCGTTGGCGCTGGCCAGCGCGTTGGCGTTCGTCGCGCCACGCTCCGGCCGGCGGGCCGGCCTGATCACTGTTGACCACGGGCTGCAGGTTGGCTCCGCCGAGCGGGCCGCCGAGGTCGCCTGCTGGGCGGGCCGGGTCGGGCTCGAACCGGCCGTGGCGGTACCGGTGACCGTGGACGGTGCCGGCGGGCCTGAGGCGGCGGCGCGGGCGGCCCGGTACGAGGCGCTGGCCGGCACCGCGGCGCGGCTCTCGGCCGTCGCCGTACTGCTCGGGCACACCCGGGACGACCAGGCGGAGACGGTACTGCTGGCGCTGGCCAGGGGCGGCGGGCCGCGCGGCATCGCGGGGATGCGGAACCGCCGGATCATCGACGGCGTGCCGTTCATCCGGCCGTTTCTGGCGGTGTCCAGGGCGCAGACCCGCGCCGCCTGTACCGATCTTGGGCTGAGCCCGTGGGAGGATCCGCACAACGCGGACCCGGCGTACGCGAGGTCGAGGCTGCGGGCCGCCCTGCCGGTGCTGGTCGACACGCTCGGGCCGGATCTGGTGGACAACCTCGCCCGCACCGCCAGGCTGGTGGCCGCCGACGTGGAGGCGCTGGACGCGCTCGCCGCCTCGGCCGGCACCGCGGCCACCGAGCCGGACGGTTCGCTGGACGTGGCCGCGTTGACCGGGCTGCCGGCCGCCGTGCGCACCCGGGTCCTGCGTGACCTCGCGCTGCGGCTGGGCGCCCCGGGGGCGGCGCTGTCCTCCATCCACATCGACGCGCTGGACGCGCTCGTCACCGACTGGCACGGTCAGGGTCCGGTTTCGTTACCCGGCGGGATCGAGGTCGGCCGGCGGGGGCATCGGCTGGCCGCTCATTCATAACATTTCGGCATCCGCCTAGCGGATCTTCACGGTCCGCGAGTGAAATGGTCTCGTGCCGCTACCGAGCCTTACCCGCAAGCCGTTGTACGCGCCCCGGGGCGCGGTCGCCACCAGCCAGCCGCTCGCCGCGGCCGCCGGCCTCGCCGTGCTCCGACGAGGGGGCAACGCCGTCGACGCGGCGCTGGCGACCGCCATCACGCTGACCGTCGTGCAGCCCGGCTCCAACGACATCGGCGGCGACCTGTTCGCGATCGTGTGGGACGGCAACCAGCTGCACGGGCTCAACGCCTCCGGCCGCGCCCCGGCCGGGCTGACGCTCGAGCTGGCCCGGGAGGCGGCGGCGCCGCCGGCGCGCGCCGCGCTCGGTGGCGCCCAGGGCGCGGTCGACGCGGCGATGCCGGTGCGCGGTTGGCTGCCGGTGACCGTACCCGGCGTGCCGGCCGGCTGGCGTGACCTGCACGGCCGGTTCGGGGCGCTGCCGTTCGAGGAGCTGTTCACGGACGCGATCGGGTACGCGGCCGGCGGGTACCCGGTGTCCCCGATGGTGGCGTACTACTGGGCCCGCTCGGTCGAGCAGTGGCGCACGCTGTCCGGTCCCGAGTTCGCGGAGTGGGGCCGCGTGTTCACCGTGGACGGTCGGGCCCCCACGGCCGGCGAGCTGTGGCGCAACCCGGACGCGGCGAGGACGCTGCGGCTGATCGCCGAATCCCGGGCGGAGGAGTTCTACCGGGGCTCGATCGCCGCCGAACTGGCCGGGTTCGCCGCCGGGACCGGCGGGCTGCTGACCGCCGACGACCTGGCCAAGCACACCTCGGACTGGGTGGAGCCGATCCGGGCCGGTTACCGCGGGTACGACGTGTGGGAGCTGCCGCCCAACGGCCAGGGCGTGGCGGCGCTCATGGCCCTGAACATCCTCGACGGCCTGGACGTGTCGTCGGCAAGCGCCGAGCAGCGCACGCACTGGCAGATCGAGGCGATGAAGCTGGGCTTCGCCGACGCGCACGCCTACGTCGCGGATCCCGCCGCCGGACCGGTGCCGCTGGCCGGCATGCTCGACCCCGAGTACGCGCGGGCGCGTCGCGCGTTGATCGGCGAGACCGCCGGCGACCCGGCGCCCGGCGACCCGGCGAAGGGCGGCACCGTTTACCTGTGCGCCGCCGACAGCGACGGCATGATGGTCAGCCTGATCCAGTCCAACTACATGGGTTTCGGCTCCTACGTGGTGGCCCCCGGCACCGGCTTCGGCCTGCAGAACCGGGGCGCCGGGTTCGCGCTGGAGGCCGGGCACCCCAACGTGGCGGCACCCGGGAAGCGGCCGTTCCACACCATCATCCCGGGGTTCCTTACCCGCGACGGGCAGCCGGTCGGGCCGTTCGGCGTGATGGGCGGCCACATGCAGCCGCAGGGCCACGTCCAGCTGATCATGTCCACTGTGGACGAAGGGTTGGATCCCCAGGCCGCGCTGGACGCGCCGCGCTGGTACTGGCATGCCGGGCGGGAGGTCATGGTCGAGCCCGGCATCGACGCGGAGTCGCTCCAGCGGCGCGGGCACCAGGTCAGCGTCGAGGATTCGAACGTGTACGGGTACGGGCAGGCGATCTGGCGGCTGCCCGCCGGCGGGTACGTGGCCGGCTCCGAGCCCCGTGCGGACGGCTGCGCGATCGGGTACTGACCGGTCGGCCCAGGTCGGTCCACGCGCCCGGCGCCGGGTACCGGCGGGCGACCGCTAGCGGCCGGCCCGGTCCCGGAACGTGGACCGGTAGGCGTGCGGCGAGCTGCCGAGCCGGCGGCTGAAGTGGTGTCGTAGCACGGCCGCGTCGCCGAAGCCGGCCTTGGTGGCGACCGACTCCACCCCCAGGTCGGTCTCCTCCAGCAGCCGCCGGGCCAGCAGGAGGCGCTGCCCGGTCACCCAGTCGTGCGGGGTGGTGCCGGTCTCGGCCCGGAACCGGCGGGCGAAGGTACGCGGCGCCATGTGTGCCCGCCGGGCCAGGGTGTCCACGTCGACCGGTTGATCGAGGTTCTCCACCAACCAGGCGAGCAGCGGCTGGAGGGTCGGCGCCTCGGGCGCCTTGGGCAGCGGGGCCTCCACGTACTGCGCCTGACCGCCCTCGCGGTGCGGCGGCACGACCATCCGCCGGGCCAGCTTGGTGGCGATCTCGGAGCCGTGCACGCTGCGTACCAGGTGCAGGCAGAGATCGATCCCGGCGGCCGTACCCGCGCTGGTCAGCACCGGCCCGTCCTCGACGTACAGGGCGCCCAACTGGACAAACGCGGCCGGGAAGCGTTGGGCCAGCCGGTCGGCGTACATCCAGTGGGTGACGCACCGGCGACCGTCGAGCAGGCCCGCCTCGCCGAGCACGAACGCGCCGGAGCACACGCTCAGCAGGCGGGCGCCCCGGTCGGCGGCGGCGCGCAGCGCGTCGAGGACGAGGTCGGGCACCGGGGTGCCGATCGGGTGCGCGGGCACCGCGACCAGGTCGGCGTCGGCCAGCGGGGCGAGGTCCGCCCCGGGCGTGATCTGGAACCCGGACTGGCTGGCGACCGGGCCGCCGTCGGCCGAGCAGACGGTGAAGTCGTACTTGGGGAAGCCGTCCATGGTCCGGTCGGTGCCGAAGACCTCGCACAGCACGCCCAGCTCAAAGGGGGCTATCTGATCGAGAGCCACTACCGCGACTTTGCTGATCATGAATGTAGGTTAGCACCCGGGTGGCAGGAAATCGACGCTAGTGGGCATTTCTGCCACTGCTGCTCATGGTTGCCGGGCGGGATATTGGAACCAGTTCCCCGCGGTTGGCACTCGCGATCGGGTCACCGACCCGCAGGGTCGAATGGGTCCGGTGCGCACCGGCGGTAACAGACAGCATCACCTGAGGAGAGGTGTACCGCCGTCATGGACATGTTTCTGCCTGCCTTCATCATCTTCCTGGTCATCGCGAGCGCGTTACGGTGGACAGCGGACAGCCGGGACTTCGCCGACTGGCGTCCGTCGAGTAGCGGTTTCCGCCGCTCCCCGGGCGAGGGCTGAAGTCACCGACCGTGACCGGGCCACCCGTTGATCGGTCCGGCCGGGCAACACCTCGGTGCCGCCGTGGAAGCGGCGGCACCGGCACCGGCGCCGGTGGCCCGGACGGGTCCCACAGGAACGGCACGACGGGGTCGGAATGTCGGGGCGCCGTTGGGCGTGCCGGCCTTCGCGGTTCCACCCGGTCCAATGTGGCGACCGGTCGCGGTGATCCGCCGTGGTGATCCGCCGCGGCCGTGCCTCGCCGGCCGTGGGTCCCGCGCCGCGGTGTCGGCCGTCACGGTGCCCGGTCGTTGCCGCGCTCCGGGGCGGGACGTCCCGGGTCCGCCGGCTCGCCCGGTGCTTGTCCGATGGGCTACCCGGTCCGATGGACCGGGGGACCGCCGCGCGGGCCCCGCTGTGCACGGGGCCCGCGCGGTCGGGGTGGGTCACGACGCGCCGGCGTCGGGCCGAGCCCGCCGCCCGGGCGACCGAGGCCGGGCGAGGGTGCACCCGGCCGCTCCGCGCCGAGCCGCATACGGCAGGCTGGTACTTATGGGCGAGGGAAGCTGGTACGACACGGACATCGACCGTGTGATCGTTTCTGAGGATCAGATCCGGGACAAGACCGCGGAGCTGGCGAAGCAGGTCGCCGAGGACTACCGGCGAGTCGACGGGGTCCTGCTCGTGGGCGTGCTCAAGGGCGCGGTGATGTTCATGGCCGACTTCGCGCGGGCGATGGGCCGGCACGGCCGGCCGGTCGAAATGGAGTTCATGGCCGTCTCCTCGTACGGGCAGCGGGCTACCTCGTCCGGGATCGTGCGCATCCTGAAAGACTTGGACCGGGACATCGCCGGCCGGCACGTGATCGTGGTGGAGGACATCGTCGACTCCGGGCTGACCCTGTCCTGGCTGCTGAAGTACCTGAGCAGCAGGTCGGCCGCCTCCGTGGAGGTGGTGGCGCTGCTGCGCAAGCCGGACGCCATTAAGGTGAACATTCCGGTCAAGTACGTCGGCTTCGACATTCCGAATGAGTTTGTGGTGGGTTATGGCCTGGACTTCGCGGAGCGGTACCGGGAACTGCCGTATGTTGGAGTACTGAAGTCGTCCGTCTACGCCCGAGCCTGAGATCACGCTGAGATTCGCCGCACAGCATAATCCGTTTTGTCGCCATTGCGGGCTCAGTGCCGGATGCCGTAGCCCAACCTCCGAAGCCACGGTGTACCGTCGAATAACCGAGGCGGAAGGTTCCGGATCGGCTTCGTGTTCCGGGAAAACCCGGCACGACCGGTCGGTCTCAACGGCCCCGGCAGGCAGCGGTCTCACGATCTGGAGGGGCTGGGCGCACAGCGCCCGACAAGACCATGGAACGAACCCGTTTCTTCCGCCGGCCGTGGGTCTGGCTGGTCCTCGTGATCATTGGTGCGATCGCCCTGAGCACGCTATTCAGCGGCGGAGCCTCCTACACCAAGGTCAACTCTTCCGATGTCGTCAGCCAGCTCGGCAGCGGCAACGTCTCCAAGGTCCTCATCGAGGACAAGGAGCAGACTGTCGATCTTGATCTGCGGCACAAGGAAGCCTTCAACGGCACGTCCACCGACAAGATCCAGGCGCAGTTCCCTGCCCTGACCATGAACGAGATCTACAACGATGTCGCTCAGGCCAAGGCGCAGAAGAAGATCGACAGCTTCGACACCAAGGTCAGCAAGGACAGCGTCCTGCTGAGCGTTCTGGTGAACCTGCTGCCGATCGCTGTGCTGGTGATCCTGCTCCTGCTGTTCATGTCGCAGATGCAGGGCGGTGGCTCCCGGGTCCTCAACTTCGGCAAGTCCAAGGCCAAGCTCGTCGCCAAGGACACACCGAAGACCACGTTCGCCGACGTGGCCGGCTCGCAGGAGGCCGTTGAAGAGCTGCACGAGATCAAGGACTTCCTGCAAAATCCGGGGAAGTACCAGGCTCTCGGTGCCAAGATCCCGAAGGGTGTCCTGCTGTTCGGTCCGCCCGGTACCGGCAAGACGCTGCTGGCTCGCGCCGTGGCGGGCGAGGCCGGCGTGCCGTTCTACTCAATCTCCGGCTCCGACTTCGTCGAGATGTTCGTCGGTGTCGGTGCCTCCCGCGTGCGCGACCTGTTCGAGCAGGCCAAGGCGAACGCCCCGGCCATCGTCTTCGTCGATGAGATCGACGCCGTCGGCCGACACCGTGGCGCCGGCCTCGGCGGTGGGCACGACGAGCGCGAGCAGACCCTCAACCAGCTGCTGGTTGAGATGGACGGGTTCGACACCAAGGGCGGCGTGATCCTGATCGCGGCCACCAACCGGCCCGACATCCTGGACCCGGCGCTGCTGCGCCCCGGCCGCTTCGACCGGCAGATCGCGGTGGACACCCCGGACATGGAGGGCCGCAAGGCGATCCTCCGGGTGCACGCCAAGGGCAAGCCGTTCACGCCGGACGTCGACCTCGACGCGGTGGCGCGGCGCACCCCGGGCTTCACCGGTGCCGACCTGGCCAACGTGATCAACGAGGCCGCGCTGCTGACCGCCCGCAACGACAAGCGGGCGATCAACAACGACTTCCTCGAGGAGTCGATCGACCGCGTGATCGCCGGCCCCGAGCGGCGTACCCGCGCCATGAGCGACAGCGAAAAGAAGATCACCGCCTACCACGAGGGTGGGCACGCACTGGTCGCGTGGGCGCTGCCGCACTCGGCTCCGGTACACAAGGTGACGATCCTGCCGCGTGGCCGGTCACTCGGGCACACCCTGGTGCTCCCGACCGAGGACAAGTACACCCAGACCCGGGCCGAGATGGTCGACACCCTGGCCTACGCGCTGGGCGGTCGGGCGGCCGAGGAACTGGTCTTCCACGAGCCGACCACAGGTGCCGGGAACGACATCGAGAAGGCCACGGCGATCGCCCGGGCCATGATCACCGAGTACGGCATGAGCTCGAAGCTGGGTGCCGTCAAGTACGGCCAGAACGACAACGAGCCGTTCCTCGGCCGGACGATGGGCCACCAGCGCGACTACTCCGACGCGGTTGCCGCCGAGATCGACGGTGAGGTGCGGACCCTGATCGAACTGGCCCACGACGAGGCCTGGGAGATCCTGGTCGAATACCGCGACGTGCTCGACAACATCGTGCTGGAGTTGATCGAGAAGGAGACCATCTCCCAGGCGGACATGGCCCGGATCTGCGCGCGAGTGGTCAAGCGGCCGCCGATGGCGCCGTACAACGGCTTCGGCAAGCGCCAGCCGTCCGACCAGCCGCCGGTGCTCACGCCGTCCGAGAGGGACCGGCTCAAGGCGCAGGCGGAGGCAGATGGCGCGGAGGCGCGGGTTGGCGGTCCGGGCACGGACGGCAACCACTGACCGGGCCGGAAGTTGATTCGGCGACCGAGCCGGACGACTTCGACGACGAAGAGCTCGACTACCTGGCCGCCCGCCTCATTGGCGGGCGGCTCGGTGGGAAGCCCCTTGAGCAGGCGATCGACCTTAAGCGCATCGAGGCCGCGGTGCGGGAGATCCTGGTCGCCATCGGCGAGGATCCCGATCGTGACGGCCTGCTGAAGACACCCACCCGGGTGGCACACGCCTACGCTGAGCTGTTCGCCGGACTTCGGGCGGATCCGGCCAAGGTCCTGGCCACCTCGTTCGACGCCAACCACGAAGAGCTGGTGCTGGTCCGGGACATTGAGGTGTTCAGCCTCTGCGAGCATCATCTGCTGCCCTTCCACGGCGTCGCGCACATCGGGTACATCCCCGGTGAGGATGGGCGGATCACCGGGCTGTCGAAGCTGGCGCGGCTGGTCGACGTGTTCGCCCGGCGCCCGCAGGTGCAGGAGCGGCTCACGGTCCAGATCGCCGACCTGCTCACCGAACGGCTCGACCCGCGCGGCGTGATTGTGGTGCTCGAATGTGAGCACCTGTGCATGGCGATGCGCGGCGTCCACAAGGTCGGCTCCCGTACCGTGACCTCGGCCGTCCGAGGGCTCTTCCGCAGCGATGCGAAGTCGCGCGCCGAGGCGATGAGCCTGATCATCCGTTAGGACTTGTGCTCACCGGGGCTGGACGGTGCTCAGCCCGGCAGGGCCGGCACGGTGGGGGCGAGCACCGGCACCGGGTGCCGGTCGCTGACCACGCCGAACCCGTCGAGCCCGCTGCTGGCCGTGTTCATCGAGGCGTCCGCGACGTCCCGCGCCCGGGCCACCAGCCGCCCGATCTCGCGGATCTTCTCCACGATCCGGATGAGGTCGGACACCTCTGTCGCCAGCTCGAACGGCTCCAACAGCCCCAAGGTCTCCGGTTGGAGCGCGGACTCGACCATCGTGTCAAGGATCATCGTCAGGGCCGCCGCAACCACCTCGGCCTGTAGATAGACCCCCTCGGCTACCTCACGGTAGGCCGTGGCGGTCCGGTGCAGCGGGGCGACGGCGCTGGTCAGCTCCGTGGCGAACCTCCCCATGCCCTGCGCGCAGGCCTCGGCGGCGTTGCCCGTCCAGACCCGGGCGATCGCGTCACCGCCCTCGACCATGCACCGCGCGGTGTCGTTGATCGCGCCGGCGAGGTTGTCATAGACGTCGGCGCAGGCGAGGTATCCCGCCCAATCGCCGCACAGCGGCTCGACGGCCTCCATCAACACGTCGTAGGGCCGGTCGATCAGCCCGAACCTCGCGGCCAGCCCGGTGATCCGCCAGATCATCTCGCGGCCCCAGCCGGTCGGGCTGACCGCGTCGAAGCAGCTGAACTGGCAGGGGTAGTCCGACCGGTGATCGGGCGGCTGCCGGTACCAGGAGCTGGGGCACACCGGGTCGGAGAAGACGCCCGGCCCGAGCCCGGGGTCGGCCCGGGCGGCGCCGGGGCCGGGCGCCGGCACGGGATCGGGCGGGCACTGGGAGTTGGGGGCCGGGGGCGCCGGCATCGTGGCGTCGTTGCGCGCGACGGCCGCCAGATCGCTGCGACGGTAGAGCGAGTTGGCCTGCGCCACGGCCGTCGAACAGGGGCCGGCGAACCCCTGGGCGGCGGTCGACAGGAAGGCGTCGATCTCGTTCACGATCTTTTGGTGCTGGCCGTGGATCAGGTTGAGCACGCCCTCGCCGGTGACGGAGAAGTGCGCGTTGGCCTTCAGATAGGTCCTGCCCGACTCGTAGTCCTGCCAGCGACGGTCCAGCATCTCCACCAGACCGGTCAACGCGGCGCTGTTGACACTGAACTCCACGATGGCCCCCTCGCTTGACGGATGCGTCCATGAGACGCGGTCCACCTCAGGGCGGCAACGGTTCATCGTCGACTGTGGATAACTTCCGACGAATCGGGCGCGAGTGTCCTAGATGCTGGGAGCCTATCGGCGCCGGGCGGTCACCGCAGCAGAGCGGCGATGGCGATGCCCGCCCAGAGCACGACGACCGGCGCCAGGCTGATGGCGGCCCCGAGCAGCGGGGTGCGCTCGGTCGGCCGCCGCCCGTCCCGCGCGGATATCAAGCCGATGAGCAACCAGGACAGCCCGAAGCCGAGCAGCGGCAGAAGCGCGCCGAAGGCGGTCGCCACCATGGACAGCAGGGTGTGCCTCAGGGTGACGAACAGCGTGACCTGCACGGCCAGCACCAACAGCGCGAAACCGCCGTAGATGGGCGCGTTGCGCCGTGCCTCCGGCCGGTGCGCCAACGTACGCGCGGGGTGCGGCCGGTCGAGCTCGGACAGGATGGCGTCGGCCGCCGCCAGGTCGGCCCTGGCGGCACGCAGCCGCCGCACCGGGTCGTGCCGCGCGCCGGCCGGGTCCGGCGCGCCAAGGTCGAAGTCGCCGAGTTCAGGGTCGCCGAGTTCAGGGTCGAAGGGCAGCGGAGCCGGGGGAGGGTCGCCGTCGCTCCCGCGCCGGCCGGCACCGAGCCAGTCGGCGCTGAGCGGGTCGGCGCTGAGCGGGTGGGCGCTGAGCGGGTCGGCGCTGAGCGGGTCGAGACCGAGCGCGTCGCCACCGAGTCGGTCGGTGCTGAGCGGGTCGGCGGTTGACCTGCCCGCGCCGAGCCGGCCTGGTCGGCGCCGGCTGGCCGCCTGGATTCCGGCGACACCGAGCCTGGCGGCGTCGCGCCCGGCGGTCCCCAGCCTGGTGGCACCGGATCTGGCGGCCCCCAGCCCAGCGGCCCATACCTTGCCGGTCGACCGCCTGACGGTTCGGGATCCGGCGGCCCTCAGCTTGCCGGTCAGGGATTCGTAGGTGCTGCGCGGCCCGGCCGCGGGCTCGCGGCCTTCCGCGTCGCCGGCCGTGCCGCCCGCGTTGCCAGGCATGTCCTGCGCGTCGCCGCGCGTGCGGTCGGCGTCGCTGGGCAGGTCGGTCACATCGCTGGGCGTACGGTCGGCGTCGCTGGGCGTGCCATCCGGGTCACCGAACCGGGGGGCCCTGTCACCGACGCCGTCAACGAGCGGGCTGCCAACCTCGACCATGCCGCCAGGGCCGTCGGCCGTGCCGCCAGGGCCGTCGGCCGTGCCGCCAGGGCCGTCGGCCGTGCCGCCGGGGCCGTCGGCCGTGTCGCGGGGGCCGTTGAGAGCGTCGCCGCGGTCGGCCTCGCCGGTGTCCATCCCCGTGGCTGGGGCGTCGCCGCCGTTGCCCGCGTCGTCCCTCTCAGAGCCGTCGTTCGGGCCGGCGTCGAGGTCGCCGGCCGGGCCGGAACCGTCCTCGTCCACGAAGCGGGAGTCGTCCACCGGGTAGGTGTCGCCGTCCGGGTAGGAGTCGGGGCCGGTCCCGGGCCGGGTGCCCGTGGCGGTGAGCGGGCCGGCGCCGGCGCCGGCCGGCGTGAGTACCGGTGCGGGAAGCCCCGCCCGCAGCGCGACCACCAGCAGGCGCTCCCGTTGGAGATCGAGGCCGCGGCGTACCGCCGCCAACTCCTCCTGGGCGGCCTTGGCCGAGGCGGTCTCGGCATCGGTCACCGACGCCGCCTCGCGGCGTACCCTGTCCAGCCGCTGCGCGGCGGTCAGGTAGTCCTCCCAGGCGCTCACGCCGACCGTCCGCTCACGCCGGCCGTCCACCGTGGATGAACGGGACGATGACCTCGGTGCTACCGCTGTGCCGGTCGTGCAGCAGGGCCCGGTTGGGCCGGGGCTGCCAGCCGAGGCCGGGTTCGTGAAGGAGGATCGCCGCGTCCGCGGCCGGCACGTTGAGCAGTACCAGTCCCGCGACAGCGTCCGGCGACGACCGCCCGCCGGTGTCCTCGGCGAACCGGCGCAGCCCGCGCCACCAGCCGAACACGTGTACCCGGTTCGCCGGCCCGTCTCGCAGCACGCCCGACAGGTCGATCGTGGCGTCGGCCGGTACGCCGTCGAGCCCGAACCCGAACAGGTAGCCGTCCCGCTCCGGGCACTGCGGTGACCGATCGACGGTGACGTGGTGCCCGGCGGCCTCGAGGTCCGCCGCGAGTCTGGCGGTCACCGGCTCGACCGCGGCGATGAGCGGGGCGATGACGAAATGTGCCGTGCCCGGCCGGTGCTGCGCGGCCAGCGAACGGGCGGCGGCGTCGAGCAGGTCGGCGCCGAGTTCGCTGGGCCCCAGCACCGCGAGGTGCCGTCCCGGCGACCCGTCCAGCGGGAAATCGGCCAGAGACAGCGGTACGTCGATCTTCCGGCCCAGGTACGCCGTCCTGACCCGGCTCGCCGGAAGCGCAGCGGGCAGGTGTGCCTGGGCGCTGGCGTAGAACACGCAGGGACCGTGGTCGTCGGGCCGCTTCTCCCAGAGCTTGTGTCGCACCGCGACTGGTATGTCCGGATCGGCGTACGGGTCGGGGAACTCCATCCGCCGCTCGTGTGCCCGGGACGCACCGGCCGGCCCACCGAGGCCGCCCGCCGTGTTGACGATCGCCTCACCCAGGCCGAGTGGGCCGGCCGCCTGATTGCGCGGGTCGAGCACGTCGGCGCCGCCGGGCAGGGCGATCCGGACCGGAAACTGGCCGAAGAGGGAGTCGCGCCGGGCGTGCAGCGCCTCCACGTCCCGGGCGGTCCGGCTGGCCAGGATCAGGTGGATGCCGTACGAGCGCCCCTTGCGGGCCAACGATTCCAGCAGCGTGAGGCATTCGCGGGCGGGCCCGTCGTTGGCCTGCACCAGCACCTGGAACTCGTCGATCACGCACACGATCCGGGGCAGCTCCGCACCCCGGCGCAGGTCAGCGAACCGGCCGGGGCCGCCGTCCTGGCGCGCGTCCGCCCTCGCGGTCAGCTCGGCATCGAGTTCGCGCAGCACCGCCCGGCCGTAATCCCGATCGGACTCCACGGCGACCGCGCGGGCGTGCGGTATCCAGCTCGGCTCGCCCTCGGTCGGTACGAACTCGGTGAAGCCCCCGCCCTCCTTCAGGTCGAGCAGGTACAGGGTGAGCTGATCGGGACCGTACCGAGTGGACAGCCCATAAAGGACATTGACCATGAACGCGGTCTTCCCGGACCCGGCCCGCCCCCCGATCAACCAGTGCGGCGTGAGGTCGGACAGCCGCAGGGTGAGCGGGTTGCCGCCGGCCCTCCCGACGATCACCGCCAGCCCCTCGGCGGAGCTTTCCTGCCAGAGTTGGTCCGGCAGCAACTCGGTCAGCGTCGGGCTGCCCGACTCGGCGTGCGTGGCGATCCGCTCGCAGACCGACCGGACGGTCGACGCGGGCGGGTCGGGGTCGAGGACGACCGGGACGTCCAGCGAGCCGCTGGCTCCGAAGCTGCCCATCGGTGGGTCGGAGACCAGCGGGTACCGGCGGCGCAGCGAGACCAGCGTGCTGTGCGGCAGGGGGGAACGCGGCACGGCATCGGCCCCGTCCGCCGGGTCTTCCGGCGGCCACCCGCCGACGACCAGCTGCAGCCCGGTGCCCTGTGCCGAGTCCGCGAGGGCGGCGATGCGGGCCAGGTCGGAGTCGTCGACCGAGTGCGGCAGGCGCGCGATGGCCAGCAGCAGCGCGTACCGGCGGCTCGGCTGCCGTACCCACTGCTCCGCCTCGCCGAGCACGGCCCGCAGCCCGGCGGCGTCGCTCGCCGGTTCGCGCATCAGGCCGGCGGGAACGAGTGCCTGGAACGCGGCGAACACGGTGCCCGACGGGTCGACCGCGCGTAGCCGCAGGGTGCCGGCCGGATGCGCGGCGACCAGCCGCAGCACCACGCTGCGCAGCAATCCGTCGCCGCGCGGGTCGCTGCGCTCCGCGTCGATGACGAGGTGCCCGGCGGTCGGCACGACGACCGGGAACTCGGCGTCGTCGAGCGGTCGGGCGAAGCCGATCCGGACGTGGGTCGGGCGTTCGGCGCCGGCACCGGGAACGGCCGGCGGCGGCGCCTGGTCGAGCGGGGCGCCCAGCCAGCCCGGGATCAGCCGCGCCGCGGCGGCGGCCAGGTCCACGACGATGTCGCGCTGCGCGGCGTCGAGGTCGGTGCCGCTCACCTGGTCCAGGCCGCGCCCCGCGGCCTCGGCGCTGGCGGCGGCGCGGCGATGCAGGGCGGCGGCGTGCTCGATGCTTGCCCGAAGCCTCGCCACCGCTGGTCACCTCCTCGGGCATGAAGGTATCCCAGTGGACCCGGCGCCGGGCCGGTACCGGCTGGCGTGTCCCGGGGAAGCCACGGTTTGACAATGGCGAACGGGGTGGGCGCGATGCGGCCGGGTGCCGCGTGCGGCGGGCCGCGCGCACGCCGTGAGCAGGCCCGGGGCGCATCGTGGTGGGGCCGGTGGGCCGGTCGGTCGCGGGTGGAAAGGGGGTCGGCGAACCCCGCCGGCAAACCGGACGATCCGCTACTCTCGACGGGTGGATTCGCCGCCGCCGTCGGACAATCCGGTTGAGACCGGTCAGGTGGTGCCGGTCCAGCGGCCGGCCGACGCGCCACCACCGGCACCCGGCCCGCCCCCGCCGGGCCCGCTCCCGCCGGGCCCGCTCCCGCCGGGCCCGCTCCCGCCGGGCACAGCGGGTGCGGCGCCCTCCGATGCCCCGGTCCCGGACGTCCTTCCGCCGCTGATCCCACCGCTGCCCACGGCGCCGCCGTCGATGGGGCGAGAGCGCGGATCGGGGCGCAAGCGAAACTGGCGCCTGATCATCGCCGTGTTGATTGGCGTGGTGGCGGCGCTGTGCGCGAGCGGTTCCCTGGTCGGCTACGTGGAGTACGACAAGGCGACCAAGCCGGACCGCACGACCCCCGAGTTGGCGGTGCGCCAGTACGCGCAGGCCTACCTCGGGCAGCACAACGACGCGCAGGCCGCGACGTACGCCTGCCAGGACCAGAGCGGCCTGAACGAGGTCAAGGCGCTGCGGCAGGATCTCGACAACCGCGAGAAGACGTACAACTTCACCATCTACGTCAACTTCGACAGCGTCAGAGAGGTGTCGCGCAGCGGCAACACGGCACACGTCGCCGTCGTCATCGTGCTGTTCACCAACGACAGCGGCCAGCAACTGCGCAGGCAGGAGCACTGGGACTTCACCGCGGTGCGTGACAACGGCTGGCGGACCTGCGCCGCGCACCAGGTCAGCTGAGCGCTACTCGATCCACAGCAGGTAGACCGGCACCTCCTGGGACCGGGGTACCTGCCCCGTCCAGCCCCAGCGGTACCAGTTCAGCTCCGTGCAGATCCGTACGCAAATGTCGCTGGCCGCGTTCTGGTACGGCTCGGTGACCGCCCGCAGGTCCCGCTGCTCACCCGACGGGCTGACCCGGACCACGCGCCGGCCGGTGAGCGAGGCGGCCACCCGCGCCGAGATGGGCTGCCGGGGTGCCGGCGCGTCCAGCGACACCAGCCGGGTGAACAGGTCCTTCCATCGGGTGGCGTCCTCGGCCTCGCTGTCGCCCAGCACCTCGACCCACACCCGGTCGACCGGCACCAGCGGGGCGAACGTCTCCACCTGCTCCACCTCGGCGCGGTACCACTCCTGCTCGGTCAGGACCGGCACGTAGGTCCGGCTGCCCTGCACCACCGGGGCGTCGGCCCGCAGATCGCCCCGCCAACCAAGGCCGGGCTGGCCGACGAGTACCCGCTTGCCGCGCAGATCGTCACGTCCGGCGGCTCCTACCGGCGTGAGGGTCCTGGGCGGCTTCGGTATCCAGTCGTCCGTCATTGCTGAGCTCCCAGCGGCGCACCCTGTCGGTTCATGAACGGTACCGGGTCGACCGCGCCAGCGGCGCTGTTGTCGCCGTTGAGGTGCACCTCGAAGTGGCAGTGCGGGCCGGTGGAGTTGCCGCTGTCACCCACCCAGCCGATCACCTGCCCGGCGGTCACCTGCTGCCCGACCACCACGTTCGGGTGGCGGATCTGGTGGCAGTACCGGGTGATGATGTTCCCCGCGTGCAGGATCTCGACATACCAGCCGCACCCCTGCACCGAGATGCTGCCGTCCTGGTCGCAGCTGTAGGGCTCGCCGTTCAGTGACGCCTGGCAGCGTACGACGGTGACCACGCCGGCCGCCGCGGCGTGGATGGGGGTGCCCTTGGGGGCGGCGAGGTCGTCCCCGTTGTGGGTGGGCCGTTCGGCGGTGCGGAAACCGGAGGTGATGGTGGCGCCCTTGACCGGCACCGTCCAGCCCGAGGCGGTGACCTCGCCCGGCTGGGCGCAGCGCTCGTTGACCAGGTTGCCAACCGCCCGCCCGGCGTTGTTGGCGAGTTGGTTGACCACGGCGGTGGCCAGCGGCTCGTGCTTGGCGTACGCGTTGGGGTAGGCGCTGCGCTGCACGTCCTGCGCGACCACAGTCAACGGCAACTGTTGCCAGTTCGGGATCGCCAGCATCTTCTCGTAGAACTTCCTCGCCGCGTAGGACGGGTCGAGGATCTGCTGCCTGGTGCCCCAACCCTGGCTGGGCCGCTGCTGGAAGAGGCCGAGCGAGTCATGGTCGTTGGCGGCGCCGAGGTTGGGCAGGTTGGTCAGCGCGGACTCCTGCAGCGCCGTCGCGATGGCGATGACCCAGCCGCGCGGCGGCACGTTCAGCTGCTGCCCGACGCTGATGATCACGGCCGCGTTGTGTATCTGTGCGTCGCCGAGCGAGTCGACCTCCGGCAGCTTCCCGCTCGGGTTCAGCGTGCCGCCGCCCCCGCAGGCCATCGAGGCCATGCTGGCGTTGGACTGGGAGTTGTCCGACCCGTCGATGAAGAAGGCCGCCGCGGTCCCGCCGCAGCAGGCAAAGAGCCCGATCACGCCCACCGCGACCAGGATCCCGAGGCGACGGCGGGCGCTCACGGCCGTTCCCAGTCCACGGAGTCGACCAGCCACCGGCCGTCGTCGGCGGCCAGCCCGAGGGTCAGGGTGCCGGCGTCGAGCGGTATCACGATCTCCACATAGGACTCGGAGCGGTCGACGATCGACGGGTCTCCGCTCACGCTGCTGGCCTGCACCGTTGCGGGATCGGCCCCGGTCAGCTCAGATTTGAGAGTGTCGGTGGAGTACGGCGCGATCCCGTCGAACCACTGCTGCGCGGTCACCCCGGTGTGGTGCAGCCAGGCCCGGGTGAAGCTGTTCGCGACGGTCTGCGGGTCGGGCGCGCCCGGGCTGGTGGAGGGTGCCGGCGGCGTGGGCGAGCCGGCGACACCGTCATCGGGCTGCTGCGAGGTGGTCGCGCTGGCCACCGGTACGCCGAGCGAACCGGCCCCGGACGTGGGCAGGTGACTGCCCCCGCCGACCACCTTGCCGATCCCGACGATGAGGGCGATGACCACGATGAGCGCGGCCGCCGCCCCGTACCGGGAACCGAGAATCCGCAGGACGTGGCGCATGGTGGCCTACCCCTGGATCGGTGCCGACTCGGGCCGCTTGATCGGCTCCGGCTTGGCGGAGCCAGGGCGCGGCCCCGGGCGGTAGATCATGTACTGGGGCTCGCCCTCGTCGCGGTCCGGAACCGCCCACTCCGTGGTGCTGGCATGCTTCCGGGACGGCTCCCCGCCGCTCTGTGCCGGCCCGCCCTCCGGACGACCATCGCGCTCCGGGTGACCGCCATCGCGCTCCGGGTGACCGCCATCGCCCGCCGGGCGACCGCCACCGCGCTCCGGACGACCGCCACCGCCTGCCGGGCGACCGCCGCCGCCCTCCGGACGCCCCGCGGCGACCGTCGGTCGACCGCCGCCAGTGCCGCGCGTCTCGAACGGGTCCTCGTGGCGCGCCTCGGGCCGCACCCGGTTGGCGACCGTGACTTCCTGGCGCCGCCGCTGGGCGGCCTCCTCGGCGGCCGGAGTCGCCACGCGGAGCGCCGCGGCCTGGCGTAGGTCGCGGAAGAAGCTGCGCTGCGCGCCGCCCGCGACGGCGAACTCCCGGCCGCCGCCGAGCTGGGCGACCCGCCGGTACGGCCGCAGCAGCACCCAGCCCACCAGGCCGCACAGTCCGACCAGGACCACCTGCAGCCACGGCGGCAGCGAGGCGGTGCCCATGATGAGGTCGACGGCGAACAGGTAGATGGCCGCGCCGGTGCCGAAGATAATGATGTTGAAGATGGCCGCCACCACGGCGTTGACCAGCCGGCGCAGCCCGGCGCTGGCCGGTCGGAGCATGCCGATGGTGCCGAGGACCGGCGCGGCGATGACCGCCCACCGGAAGATCAGGAAGCCGAGCAGGACGAGGACCGACGCGACGATGTCGAACATCCCGAAGAAGAGCGCGGACAGGATGGCGATGAAGCCGGCACCCACCCGGTCCATGCCCTTGGCGCCCTGCAGGTACTGGTACGCGTCGGGGTCCTCGGTCTTGATCTGCTTGGCGACCTTTTCCCAGCGCTGCTGCTTGTAGCTCAGGATCTGCTGGCGCTGCTTGCCGCTGGGGTCGCGCTCGATGTCCTGCTCCTCGCCCCAGGTCAGCGACTTCGCGTCGTACAGGACCATGCCGTACTTCTGGGCCGTGGCGCTGTCGGCCGAGCCCAGCTCACCGCGCAGCCAATTGCGGTACAGCAGGTTCGAGACGGCGACATCGCTCGCGCGCTGCGACGGCGGGCGGTGGTCCTTGCACTGTTGGGTCTCCGGGAGCTTGGAGCACTCCGACGACGGCGTGTCGTGTGCCGGCGGCCCGACCGCGTTGTGCACGGTTGACAGTCCGGTGATGAGGCTCTGGTCGGCCAGATGCGACGAGCGCACCGGCCACGCCGCGATGGCGGTGACCGCCACCATCACGAGGATGGCCCAGCCGGCGGTGGTCATGGCGTTGTTCATGTCGGACTGGCGGGAACGCCAGAGCAGGTACAGGCCCACCACGGCGAGGGTGATCGCGCCGAACACCGTGAAGACGCTGTTGTAGATCGACGTCGTGGCCTTGTCGACCAGCGTGTCCGCCCAGCCCCACAGGCTCTGCGGCTCCCACGCCTTGTCCCGCAGGGCGTCGCCGGCGCCGATGATCCCGGTGGCGAACATGAACTCGCCGTTGGCGATCGTGTTCTCGAATTCGTCGTCCGGGTGCGTCACCAGGTTCACGCAGCCGGTGTCGTACGTCTCGTAGTCGTAGCCCGCGTACCCGTAGTTGGTGAACATCCCGTCCGCGTCGCTGGGCGCGGAGGTCGGTCGGGTGGCGAACCAGCCGGCCATGCCGGAGTCCGGCGCCTCGGGTGTCGGCGCCTGCACGCACTGCGCCTCGTCCGTGGTGAGGTCCGCGAGCTTGCCCACGCAGTCGTCCCACTGCGTAGGGTCCTGCCAGGAGGCCGTGGAGCACAGGTTCCCTCCGCCGGCCGTCGGTGCCGCCGAGGCCGGAGCGGACGTAAAGAACAGCACTCCGGTCACGGCGAAGAACACCGCCGCGACCGCGGCCAGCAGTCGATGGCCGCACGACCGGGCCACGGGCGGCCCGGTGCGAGGGGTGGGCATCACGCCTCCGGCTCGGGAAGGAAGTCAGGGGAGGGTACGTCCACGGTGGTGGCCGGCGCCGCGGCCGGCGTCGTGTCCAGGTAGGTGAGCAGGTCGGGTACGTACGACACGTCCACCCGAACCTTCTGCACCCGCCCGTCGACGTCGCGCATCACGAACTCCCTGAACCCGAGCCGTGACGACGATGCCGTGTCCACTGTGGAGAGCGTGGCGAGCGTCTGCTCGTAGCCCACGTCGGTCGGTACCCGCAGCAGCCGCAGCGCTTCCGCGGCGACCTCCGGGTCCTCCGCGATCCGCCCGACAAAGACCGTCGATACCAGGTTCTGCACGTCCAGCCCGAGGATGTCCTTCGGGTTCTGCGATGCCACCAGGCCCGCGATGTTCCACTTCCGCGAGTCCCTTGCCAGCCGTACCAGGAACGAGCGGCCCGAACGCCAGCCCTCCATGAAGTGCGCCTCGTCCAGACCCACCAGCTTGCGGTCGGACATCGGTCCGCCGTAGCAGCGGCGCACCGCGAGCCGGTGTGCGGTGTGCAGCATCGGCAGCGCGAGCGCCTCCTCCGCCGACCAGTACTCCCGCTCGATCTTCAGGTCCGGAAGCCGCAGCCCCGCCATGGTGATGATGGTCAGCGCGGCGTCCGCGCCCAGGGTGGAGGGTGGCGGTGAGCCGAAGAACAGCATCGCCAGCGGCATCTCCGCGGTGTCCATCAACAGGTGCGCCAGTTCCCTGGCCTCGGCACTGTCCAGTTCGGACAGGCAGCGCACCACATCGTCCAAGGTGGACGATTCCTCGGCGGGCACCTCGCGCACCGCGTGACGCAGCATGGTCGCGGTGGACGCCTCCCGGGCCACCTGGGGCGGCACGAGCATCGAGCAGATGTCCTGCACCAGCATCCGGCGCTCGGCCCGGGCGTTGGACACCGCGATCTCGAACTCGCGCTCACCCACCGGATCGTCACTGAAGTGAGCCCGCATCGGCGTTGGAATCAGCGCGTACGGCGCGAGCGTGCCCTGCTCGGAGCCGGTGAGGTTGAGGACCCGCGAGTATGGCGCCAACTCGGGCATGGATGCCAGCCTGGCCAGCGGGCCGGACGGGTCGAGCAGGGTGACCCGCACCCCACGCCGGGCGGCAAGATATCCGAGCGCGCCCATCAGGGTGGACTTGCCGCCACCGGGCTCGGCGACGAACACGGCGAGGCCGGAGCGCTCCCGGATCTCCATGGGGAAGTGCAGGTCCAGGAAGACCGGGCGCCGGGAGGTGCCCGCCGTCCGCCCGATCAGGTCGCCGCGCCGGTCCCCGACCGTGGACGCGGCCTGGGGCAGCGCCGCGGCCAGCAGCTTGACCGGCATCCTGCGCAGGTATCCGGTGTTGGCGATCGGCTCGCCGGGGATGAACTCGCGGGCCAGCCAGTCCTGCTGCTTGGGGTGCTGCAGCGAGACCCGCAGCTCCCGGGCGTACATCTGGATGAGCCGGCGGGCCCGCTCCAGGCACTCGTCCCGGGACCGGCCGGAGACCGCTATGCGGTGCCAGCCGTGCACCCGGGAGGCGTCGGTGGGCAGGCCCGTGGTCATGTCGTCGCCGATGTGCAGTGCCCGCTGGGCCAGCCGTTCCAGCTCGGGCGGCGCGTCGATGCCGTGATCGGCGTAGTCGGCCTGCTGCGAGCGGATCATCCGCAGCCGGTGCTCCAGGTTGCGGAACGAGTCGTTGGGCCCGAGAACGTCGACCCTGGACGAGATCTCCATGGGCCAGGGCAGCCGCTCGTGGAAGTGCAGCCACGGCTCGTGCCGCTCGGGGATCTCCAGTGGCTCCATCCGGCCGACCGAGAGCACCGCGACGTGCCGCTCCTCGCCGGTGAGCCGGTTGACCAGCTTGACCGTCGAGCCGTAAGGGGTGCGGTACCGCTCGACCTGCTCGGTCATCGCCAGCAGGTCGCCCTGGTTCCACTCGCCCGAGGAGACCGGGGACAGCATGGTCGGCGGCGACATGCCCAGCGCGATCGACCGGTACAGCAGCCACTCCAGCTCGTTCGAGCTGACCCGGCGGCCGCGCATGCCGAACGCGCCGAGCACCTCGTCGAACTGTTCGACCGTGCGGGCCATCTTGCGCCGCTCGCCGTCGGCCACCCCGCGCCCGAACAGCCGGCGGATGCGCTCGCTCAGCGTGTCGCCGAGCGAGCGCCTGGTGAACGTCACGCCCAGGAAGGTCTGCCCCTCGGCGTGATTGACCGCCAGCAGGTGGTGCTGCGCGGCGACCAGGTGGTCGGACCAGGACGGTGCGCCGGGCACCGACAGCAGCGGCGCGGGCGTGTTCTCGTCGACCGTGCGGGCCCACTCGTCGGCCGGGAACGGCCGGGTGGTGCGCCGCAGGTGCAGCCGGAACCCGGCCAGGCCGGCGAACTGTTCGGCGACGGCCGACAGCAGCGCCTCGCGCTCGGCGTCCGGGCGGAACGCCCAACGCACCTCGGGCAGCCAGTACCACGCGGTGACGCTGTTCGGCGTAAAGGTGAGGTGCCCGGCGATCTCGCTGATGGCCAGTTCCTGGACCGGGTTGCGATCCTTCTGCTTGGGCTGGGGCGGTCGGCGCACGGGGGTTGGCCGGGCCGGCTTGCGGACGGCCGGCTGCTTGCCGGCGCCGCGCCGGGCGGGCTTGCGATCACCGGGCTGCCGGACCGCGGGCTCGGTCGTGCCGGGCTGCCGGATCGCGGGCTCGGTCGTGCCGGGCTGCCGGATCGCGGGCTCGGTCGTGCCGGGCTGCCGGACGGCCGGCTCGGTCGAGCCCGGCGCTCGCACCGCCGGCGGCATCCCGGTGGTCTGCCAGCCGTCGGGCGCGGTGGGCTCTGGCCCTCTCGGCGCGGCCGGGGGTTGGGCGGTCGCCGGGGGCGCCGCGAGTGCGCCCTGCCGGGCAGGCTCGGGGCGGTCGTCGACCGGCGGGCCCGGGACCGACCGCCGGTCCGGCTGGCGGGGGCCGCCGGATCGGACCGGCGAGGTGGTCAGGGCCTGCGGCGCTCCGCCGATGCGCGGTCGATCGTCGGGCATCAGCTCGATCGGCGCCCCACCGTTGATCGCTCCGTCGTCGATCGGCCCGTCGTTGATCGGCCCGTCGTCCGGCTGCGCGGGCAGCGGCTCCGGCGCGACCACCACGCCGTCCACGGTGGATTTGACGGCGCGCCGGGCGTTGGCGCCGAATAGCTCGAGGAACGGCGACTCGATGTCGGGCCGGTGCGCGGGCCGGCCGCCGTTGCCCCTCGTGAGTCCGCCGCCGGCGTTCCCCGCGCCGTTGGCGTCCACCGGCGCGGCAGCCTGGCCCGACTGCCGCACGGCCCGGGGCGACTGGAACACCGCCACCGAGCCGCGCGGCACCATCTGCACGTCCGGGGCCTCGTCCTCGATGTCTAACCGTGGCGCGACGGGCCCGTCCTCTGGTTGACGGGCGTGCGGGATGTGGGTCATGGCGCGTCCCTACCGATGATGGACTCGCGGATGTGTACCCGGGACGCGACGAGCCGTGCATCGCGCCGCTCGACGGATGGCTCGCGGGTGCGTCGCCAGTCGGTCAGCGCGGTGCGGATGACCATTCGTGCCGGTCGGTCGGGGTCGACGTGCCGGAAGATGTATGACGTGGCCACCATGGCCAGCGCGATCTCCCAGGCCGGGAACAGGTCGAAGTGGAGAGTGAACAGGTAGTGCACGAACATGAACAGGGGCACCAGCACCACGAACAGCCCGTACTGCGCGTACGGCAGCTGAAACGGCAATGTGTATCCGGGCGGGCCCAGGTAGACCAGACGGGCCCGATAGATGTCGTCGTCCGTGCGCAAGCGCATCTGTGGCCTACTTGAATGCCAAATTGATTAGGTAGTCCCCGACGAAGAACAGCGACACCGCGCCCGCGATGAACGCGAGCCCGATGATCGCGATCGCCGAGCTGGTCAGCACCTTGGACACCTCGCCCCGGCTGGCTCTTCCGATGAAGACGATGCCGAGCCCCGCCAGCAGGATGGGTGCGATCTTGCTGGCGAAGAACGAGACGACTCCGTCGGTGTTGATGTCCGTGGGCTCCGGGGTTGGCGCGAGCTTGCCCGTCACGACGGCGAGCACGTCCGCGGCGTGTGTCTGGTGCAACACCACCTGGCCGAGCTCCATGAAGATCATTTACGTCCTTCCCAGTACGCGGTTGGCGAGGGGCCGTCCGCGTTGTAGCCGCTCCGCAATATCAACTGAGTGGTAGTGAGTTGTAACGCTCTGTCTCCGTACGATGGGCCTGGAATAGCCCTGAGCGTACGTTGGTGTCACCTAACGAACAAGCTAGGCGGAGCGTGGCCGGTTGCCCCCGCTCGGCAAGAAAATCCTGGTCAGGACGGCTTTTGGAGATCCGGGGAGGCGCCTCGCGGCGGCTAAGAACAATTAACCCGACAGACCACGTAGACCGACTTATCGGAAGTATCCCTGCGGCGACTGCTGGCGCTCCGCCGCGGCGGTGCCGCTCGCGCTCGTCACGCATCCCCGCGCCACCCGTCCTGGACCTCGACCCGCGAGCCCGGGGCCGGGCCGGCGGGGCCGGGCGGGGGTACGCCCGCTTTCCGGCCCGAGGACGGTACCCGCCCGGATGTCCGATCCGCCTGGGGCCCCGGCGCCCGGGGCGGACGTGTCGGGGTGCTCCCACGCGGGGCGCGCCGGCTCGGGCCGCGGCCGGCGGGCGAGCGGGGCCGCCCGGGCACGGGCCGCGCGGGCACGCCGTAGGCTGATGCGGTGAGACCGGTGGTGATGGGCGTGCTGAATGTCACGCCCGACTCCTTCTCCGACGGTGGTCGGTATGCCGACCTGGATGCCGCGCTCGCGCACGGCGTGCTCATGCGCGACCAGGGCGCCGACCTCATCGACATCGGCGGCGAGTCCACCCGCCCGGGCGCCGAGCGGATCGACGCCGACACGGAGATCCGCCGCGTCCTGCCCGTGATCACTGAGCTGGCCGCCGCCGGGGTGCCGATGAGCATCGACACGACCCGGGCCAGCGTCGCCGCGGCGGCGCTGGAGGCCGGAGCCGGCGTGGTCAACGACGTGTCCGGCGGCCTGGCCGACCCGACCATGGCCAAGGTGGTCGCCGAGGCCGGTTGCCCGTGGGTGCTGATGCACTGGCGCGGACACTCCCGCCACATGGGGCAGCTCGCCCGGTACGGGGATGTGGTGGCCGAGGTGCGCGCGGAGCTGGCCCTGCGGGTCGAGGAGGCGCTCGCGGCCGGCGTGGCGCGCGACAAGATCATCTTGGATCCCGGCCTGGGGTTCGCCAAGAACGCGGAGCACAACTGGCTGCTGTCCGCGCATCTGGATCAGATCATCGAGCTGGGTTTCCCGGTGCTCTTCGCCGCCAGTCGCAAGTCCTACCTGGGCCGGCTGCTTGCCGGCCCGGACGGCACCCCCCGACCCCCGGACGGGCGCGAGGTGGCCACCGTCGCGACCACGGTGCTCGCGGCGAGTGCCGGAGTGTGGGGTGTCCGGGTCCACGACGTACAGTCCACAGTGGACGCCATAGCGGTATGGGAGGCGACGTGCCAGGCACGATCACGCTGACGGGGCTGACCATCCATGGTCACCACGGGGTCTACGAGTCCGAGCGCAGCCAGGGCCAGGCGTTCATCGTGGACGTGACGCTCGAGTGCGATCTTGACAAGTCCATCGCCAGCGACGATGTCGCCGACACGGTGCACTACGGGGAGCTGGCCGACCGGCTGGCCGCCATCGTGGCCGGCGAGCCGGTGAAGCTGATCGAGACGCTGACCTCCCGGCTGTTGGATCTCTGCCTGTCCGAACCGCTGGTCAACGCCGCGACGGTGACGGTCCACAAGCCGCACGCGCCGATCCCGCACGCGTTCGGCGACGTTGCCGTGACGCTGTCCGGCCGGCGGTCGTGACCAGGGCCGTGCTGTCGGTGGGCAGCAACCAGGGCGACCGCCTCGGCCAACTGCGCGCCGCGGTGCGCTCGCTGTCCGAGGTGCTCCAGGTCGTCTCCGGGGTGTACGAGACTCCGCCGTGGGGCGACCCGGACCAGCCGGACTACCTCAACGCCGCCCTGATCGTCGCCGACCCGTCGGCCAGCCCCCGGGACTGGCTGGAACGGGGCCGGGCGCTGGAGGAGCGGGCCGGCCGGGTGCGAGACCCGGAACGGCCCTTCGGCCCGCGTACATTGGACGTCGACGTGATCGCGGTCAACACTCCCGACGGGGACCCGGTCGTCTCGACGGATCCCGAGTTGACGCTGCCTCACCCCCGGGCGCACCTGCGAGCGTTCGTCCTGCGTCCGTGGATCGACATCGAACCGTACGCGTCGTTGCCGGGACACGGCTGGGTCACCGATCTGCTGCGCACCGCGCCGGTCGAGGCCGACCTCGCGTTGATCAAGCCCCGTCCCGACCTGACCCTGGAGCCGGCATGAGCCTGACCCTGGATACGGCATGAGTCAGCAGCCGCAGCGGCAGCAGACCAACGAGCCGCGCCTGCGCCCCACCAACCCGGCCTCCCTGGTGGTCGTCGGGCTGGCCGCCGCCGCGCTGGGCTGGGTGGTCCTCGCCCGGTTCTACGGGGACATCCCGAGCATTCCGTGGCTGCCCGCCTTCACCGTCTTCGCGCTGGCCATCTGCGAGGCGCTCCTGGCCCGCTCCACCAAGGCGCGCATCGACCGGCGCCCCGGCACCGCTCCGGTACAGGCGCTCGCCGTGGCCCGCTACGTGGTGCTCGCCAAGGCTTCGTCCCTGGCCGGTTCGATCTTCGCCGGTTTCTATGCCGGGCTGCTCATCTGGCTGCTCGCCCAGCGCACCCGGCTGTCCGCCGCGGCCAGCGACATCGCGCCGACCGCGGGCGGCCTCGTCGCCGCGTTGGCCCTGATCGCGGCGGCCTTGTGGCTGGAGCGGGCCTGTCGGGTGCCCAAGCGCCCCGACGAGGAGGAGGAGCCCCAATAACTACGGTCGGGGGTCTTTCCCGGGTGGGCACGCGCGGGTACGGTCGGGCTCCGAACGCTTAGGGAGGCGTCGGTCATGACGTACGGAGACCAGGGGTCCAAATTCCGTGGCGAGGGTTTCCGCGACGAACCGGACTTCCGCGCCGACACCGGATCCACGCCGACCTACCAACCCGGGGGGTACTCGGTCGACGACTTCGCCCGCTCCACGAGCGCGGCCGCCGAGGGCACCGGCACCCTGAACCTCGAGCGCCGCCCGGTGACCCCCGCCGAGTTGGACGGCGTCTTCGACGATCCGGAGCACGGCGACCCGGGCATGGACCGGATGGGCGTGCACCTGATCTGGGAGCTGGTGCTGCTGCTCGCCACGGTCGGCATGGCCGTGTACTTCGAGCAGACCCATCGGGCGCAGATCTCCGGCACGCCGCTGCACGGCATGCTGATCAACGCGTCGGTGCTGGGCTTCCTGGCGATCGGTGTCGGCCTGTCGCTGCGGGCCGGGGTGGTCAACCTCGCCGCCGGCTCCACCGCGTCGGCCGCGGCGCTGTTCTTCGCCTCCCACAGCGATCGCGGGCTGCTCCCGACCGCCGGTGTCACGCTGCTGCTCGCCGCCGGCGTGGGCGCGGTCATCGGGCTGGCGGTGGTGGCCCTGCACGTGCCGGCGTGGGCGGCGAGCCTGGCCGGGGCGCTGGGCGTCACGGTGTGGATCAATCAGCACGGCGCGGCGGCCGAGGTCACCACCACCTACCACCCCGCTACCCAGGCGTACTACTGGTACGGCGGCTTCGCCGCCCTGGCGCTGCTGGGCGGCATCCTCGGCCTGGTGAAGCCGATCAGGCGGGGGATCGCCCGGTTCCGCCCGGTCGGCGACCCGGCCCTGCGCCGTGGCGCGGTCACCGGCGTCATCGCGTTCTTGGCGATCGTCGGGTCGAGCGTGCTGGCCGGGCTGGCCGGCGTGCTGTTCGCGCTCTCGTCGACGTCGGTCGCGCCGACGAACGGCTTCCTGACCACCGGGCTGGCGGTGGGCGCGGCGCTGGCCGCCGGTACGAGTGCCTTCGGCCGCCGGGGTGGGATCCTCGGTACCGTCCTGACGGCCAGCCTGATCACTCTCGTGATCGCGTACTCCGACGCCGCCAAGCTGCGCATCTCCTCCTATGCGGTGGCCGCGGTGGCGGTCGGCATCGGGCTGGCGGTGACCCGGCTGGTGGAGTCCTTCGGCCGGCCGCGGCCGACCCACCCGGCGGAGCCGGAGGCGCAGGCGCAGGAGTGGGAACCCGATGCCCGCGACGGGGACGCCCGCGGCCTGGACGCGAGCACCCAGGGCTGGTCCGACAGCCGGAAGGGCGGCTGGGGCAGCCAGCTGCCGGGGCGGTCCACGGACGACACGTGGGGTGGAGCGTCGGACGAGCGGTGGGGCGTCAAGTAGCGTTCCCGGTATGAACGCCGGCCACCAGACCACCAGCGAGGGCTGACATGAGCGGGAGCTTTGCCGAACTTGGCGCCCTGCCCACCGCGGAACTGCAGGATCGGGCCTTTGCCCGGGCCCGGGAGCGGGCGGATGTCGCCTTCTTCTGGTCGCTGTTCGAGCACCTGCCGGCCGCCGAGGGCGGCAACGACGGCGGTCTGGGCGTGCAGTCCACGGTCGACGACGCGGCGGCGGTGTGGCGGGAGAGCACCAACCACGAGTACGGCGACGAGGAGCCCCTGATCAGGGCGGCGTTCATCGACTACCTGCTCAAGCACTGAGCGTCGCCGATCCTTGCTTGACCAGCCCGGCTCGGCGCGTCTGACGCCGGGCGACGGCCCGGACCGGGCGCGGACAGTTCCGGATCTTCGGGACCATTCGCCCACGTCGATTGCCTGACCGAAAGTATGACCCCACACTAGCCGTATGGCTATAGCTACACGTGGGCGCGTTCGGACCGCGACGGGCACCGCTGTCATAACCGCGCTGGTATTGGTCATCGCATTTGGCAACCCGGCCTACACGGACTGGGTCAGGGACAACACGTCCAACGACGCCTGGGGCTACTTTCTCCGGCAGCTTGCCTGGCCCAAATGGTCGTTCAGCTCCGACGAGTCGGTGCGCACCATCCTCGCTGACGACCTCAAGGCGATCCTGCTGGTCGTGCTGACCGGGCTGTTCGTCACGCTCCTCGCCGGCTCGCAGCTGTCCCGTGCCCGGGGCAGCGCCAGCCAGTTCTTCGCAGGCTGGGGCGCCTACATGTTCGCCGGCGCGGTCGCCGGCCTCATCGCGGCCTTCGTGCAGGCCAACGCCAGCCTCCTCGGCGCCTTCAACTGGGCCTCGGGCGGCGCGGTGTACGGGCTGTTCGTCGGCTGGATAGTCGGGTTGGCGGCGTTCGGCGCCCGGCGGTAGCCGGCAACCTCACGCGACTCCCGACGGCCGCACCTGTTCGGGCGGTGCGGCCGCCGGGTCGCCGCCCGCACGGGCAGCGGGAACGCCCCCGCCACCCGCCGGGGCGGTGCCGGTGGACGTGCCGGCCGAATCGGCCGCGCCGGCCAGCGCGATCTGGGTCGGGGTCAGGGTGCCGAGCACCGTACCGTCGGTGTCCCGTACCGCGACCCAGCCGGTACCGCCGTCCAGCAGGGTGGCCAGCGCGTCGCGCAGCGAGGCGCCGACCGGCACCGAGGGGCCCGTCGCCGGGTCGGTCGCGGCCGGCAGCGGGGTCAGCCCGTCCCGGGGGACCGGGAGCACGCTCAGCCGCTTGATGCCGCGGTCCGAGCCGACGAACTCGCGGACGAAGTCGTTGGCGGGCGCCCGCAGCAGCTGCGCCGGGGTGTCGTACTGCTGCAGCGCCGCACCCTGGGACAGCACGGCGATCCGGTCACCCATCCGGACGGCCTCGTCGATGTCGTGGGTGACCATCAGGATCGTCTTGCGCACCGTCGCCTGCAGCCTCAGGAACTCGTCCTGCAGCCGGACGCGCACGATCGGGTCGACCGCCGAGAACGGCTCGTCCATCAGCAGCACCACCGGGTCGGCGGCCAGCGCGCGGGCGACTCCGACTCGCTGGCGCTGGCCGCCGGACAGCTCGTGCGGGTACCGCTTGCCGTACCGCGAGGGGTCCAGCCCGACCAGGTCGAGCAGTTCGGTCACCCGGTCATCGATCCGGCGTTTCGGCCAGCCGAGCAGTTTCGGCACCGTCGCTACGTTGGCGCGGATCGTCTGGTGGGGAAACAGCCCGGTGTTCTGGATGACGTACCCGATGCGACGGCGCAGATCCACCGCGTTGCCGGAGTGCACATCGGTGCCGTCGAGCAGGATCCGCCCGGCGGTCGGCTCGATCAGCCGATTGATCATCCGGAGCACGGTGGATTTGCCGCAGCCGGACGGGCCGATGAGCACGACCAGTTCGCCGGCGGAGATATCGAGGGAGAGCGACCCCACGGCGTCGGTGCCGTCCGGGTACCGCTTGCCGACGCTGTCGAGGGTGATCGGTGCCGCACTCCCGTTCGGGGTACCGTCCACGTATGTCCCTTCCGGACTCACCACCGCTGGCCTACGCCAGCTCCGCCAATCCGTGGTTCTCTTGGCAGTACGTGCATGACAATTCGGCCACGCTGGTGGCGGCGCTGCGCGAGCACGCGTCGCTGACCGTCGAGGCCGTGGTGTTGGCCGCCATTGTGGCCATCCCGCTGGCCGTGCTCGCGCACTGGTACCACCGGTCCACCGGGCCGATTCTTGCACTCTCCGGAGTGTTGTACACGATTCCGTCCCTCGCGCTGTTCGCCGTGCTGGCGCCGTTCATCGGCATCGGCCGAGGGACGGTACTCATCGGCCTGGTGATATATGCGCTTCTGGTGATCGTACGGAACACCCTGGCCGGTCTGGGCCAGGTGCCGGACGATGTCCGGGAAGCGGCCCGTGGCATGGGCTATGGGCGATTCGCCAGCCTGATTCGCATCGAACTTCCGTTGGCGCTGCCCGGCATCATCACCGGGCTGCGGCTGGCGACGGTGTCCACTGTGGCGTTGACCACGGTTGGGGTGCTGGTCGGGCACGGCGGCCTCGGCCAGCTCATCACCACCGGATTCCATGCCAACTACCGGGCCGAGATCACCACCGCTACCGTGCTGGCCGTGGTGTTGGCGCTGGTGCTGGATCTGCTGCTGGCCGGTGCCGGCCGGCTGCTCACGCCCTGGCTGCGCCGGAGGGCCTCGTGAACTACATCAACCAGGCGGTCGTGTGGCTCAACGACCCGCTGAACTGGACAAACCCCGGTACCGGCATCTTCACCCTGCTCGAACAGCACCTGCGCATCACCGGCGCGGCCGTGCTGCTGGGCTGCCTGGTGGCGTGGCCGCTCGGGCTGTGGCTCGGGCACACCGGGCGCGGCGGCGGCGTGGTAGTGGTGGTGTCCAACGTCACCCTCGCGATACCGACCCTGGCGCTGCTGTCGATCCTGCCGCTCATCCGGGCCATCGGGATCGGCGAGCTGCCGGTGATCATCGCGTTGGCGGTGTTCGCCGTGCCGCCGCTGCTGGCCAACGCGTACACCGGGCTGCGGTCGGTGGATCCCGAGGTGCGGGAGGCGGCCCAGGGCATGGGCCTGTCCGGCTGGCAGCTGCTGTGGCGGGTCGAGTTACCGCTGGCGGTGCCGTACCTGGCCGCCGGGCTCCGTACCGCCGCGGTGCAGGTCGTCGCCACCGCCTCGCTGGCCGCGCTGGTCGCCGGCGGCGGGCTCGGCGAAATCATCAGCGACGGCTTCGGGCTGGGCCTGTCCCGGGCCGGCGGCCAGGTGCTCGCCGGCGGGCTGCTGGTCGCGGTGCTCGCGCTGATGGTCGAGGGGGTATTGGCGGTCGTGCAGCGATTGGTCACGCCTCGGCCGCTGCGCCGATCCCAACGCGTCCGCAAGTCGAGGACGGCCGTCGCGGCGGAGTCCTGAATCACACTCCGGCCCTTACGGGCTAAGTTGGTGAAAGTCCGCTAACGAGATGTGTTTATCTGTTGTCCGCCCAGCACAGGGATGCTGAGCTGGGGGCTCCTTGGGCGGTACTCACAACCGATACCGCCCGTCGGACACGCGGCGTGACCGTATGGTTGCGCCGGGACACGGAAGGCGGGCACTTCGATATGCGCACGATCTCTCGTGTGGCGGTGGGCGTGTTGGGCTTCGCCCTCACGGCCGGCGTGCTGGCGGGATGCGGCAAGGCGGGGTCCTCGGGCACCTCCGCGGCGGCCACCGGGGTGGCGGCCGGCGGGTGCGCACCCATCGCCGGCCAGCAGATGGTCGTACTCGATGACGACAAGCACCTGTCCAACACCGACGACATCATTCCGGCCGTCAACAGCAAGGCGGCGTCGCCGCAGCTGCTGGCCGCGCTGAACAAGGTGTCGGCGACGCTGGACACCTCGAAGCTGGTGCAGCTCAACAAGGCGACCGACGTCGACCACCAGACCTCCGCGGCGGCCGCCGCGGCGTTCGCACAGAGCAACAACCTGACCGCCGGCATCGCCAAGGGCTCCGGCGGGAAGATCATCGTTGGCGCGGCCAACTTCAGCGAGAACCAGACGCTGGCCGAGCTCTACAAGATCGTGCTGAACGCGGCCGGCTACACGGCCACGACCCAGACGATCGGCAACCGCGAGCTCTACGAGCCGGCCCTGGAGAAGAACCAGATCCAGGTCGTCCCGGAGTACGCCGCCACGCTCACCGAGTTCCTGAACTCGAAGGTGAACGGCGCCAGCGCGGCACCTCAGGCGTCCAGCGACCTGGACGCCACGGTCACCGCGCTCAAGCAGGACGGCGCCAAGCTCGGGCTGACCTTCGGCGATGCCTCGCAGGCGACGGACGAGGACGCGTGGGCGGTGACCAAGGCGACCGCGGACAAGTACTCGCTCAAGACGCTGTCCGACTTCGCGGCCAAGTGCAACGGCAAGGCGTCCGTCCTCGGCGGACCGCCGGAGTGCCCGCAGCGGCCGTTCTGCCAGCCGGGCCTCAAGTCGAAGTACGGCCTGGAGTTCGGCCAGTTCAAGGCGCTCGACAGCGGTGGCAACCTGACCAAGACCGCACTGACCAACGGCCAGATCACGCTCGGCCTGGTGCTGTCGTCGGACCCGGCACTGGCGGGCTGACCAGAACGCTCTGATCCGCGACGCGGACCACGCGGCCCCGGACCACCACGGTCCGGGGCCGCGCCGCGTCAGGTACTCGTCACGCTGGGTCAGGAGCCGGCCCCCGGCGCCCGGGCTCGGTTTGGGGGGTTTCCGTTCCGTTCCAACTCTCGGTAGCCTCTAGAGCCATGCCGGCTCCGGAGACCCAGCAGGAGGAGGGACGGCGGGGCGGACGGCTACTGACCGTGGTCTTTTGGATCGGGGTCGGCCTGGCGCCACTGGCAGCACTTCTGTTGCTGATCGGTGGGGCCTCGGGGCTCAAGGTAGCGGCCGTTCTCGCCATTCTCGCCGTCGTACTCGTCGGGCTGTCCGTCATGCTGCGGCCCGACGCCACCAGCGTGAAGGTCGAGCTTGAACAGACCATGCTCGACGAGATCGATATGTTGCGCGAGGACGTCCGGCAGGACATCACGACCGCGGCCCGCGCCACCCACAAGTCCTTCTCCGAGAAGCTGCAACGCCTGCACGAAGACGTCGAGGCGCTGCGCGGTCAGCTCGGGTCGATCCGCGCGGCCGGGCAGGAACCGGCCCCGGCCGGCCCGCCGCCCGCGGCGGCCCGCACCGCCTCGGTGCCGGCGCCCGAGCCGCCGCCGCAGCAGCAGCCGGTCAGCCCGCTGGTCGCCGGCGGCGTGGTGCGGCACACCGAGACCGTGCGGGAGACCACCCGCCAGACGATCGTGGACCAGCACGGCGACGCCGAGCGCGGCACCGTCTACGGCGGCGGAGGCACGTACGGCCGGCCGGCCGAGCCGGAGGCCCCGCCGGTCGGGCGGCGCGGGTCAGGCGGTGAGCGGTCGGGCGGTGAGCGGTCGGGCGGTGAGCGGTCGGGCGGTGAGCGGTCGGGCGGTGAGCGGTCGGGCGGTGAGCGGTCGGAGCGCGAGTCCGGGCGCGGGCGATCCGACCGGGGCGGTTGGGCGCCGGAGCGGGACGACAGCGGAGATTCCTGGACCGACCAGCGCCAGCGCGAGCGCGAGGCCGAGGGGCGCGGCGGGGCGCGGGCGGCCGATCCCCGATACGGGTCCGGCGAGTACCGCGGTGCCAGCCAGCGCGGCGGGGACTACCGGGGCGGCGGGTCCCGTGGCGGCGGCCACTACCGGGATGAGCCGGACGAGTACCCGAGCGGCGACGTCCGCGGCGACGAGTACCCCAGCGGCGACGTCCGGGGCGGCGACGTCCGGGGCGGCGACGTCCGGGGCGGCGACGTCCGGGGCGCTGATGTGCGGGGCGGGGACGTGCGGGGCGGCGAGGAGGCGCGGCGGCCCCGGCGGCACGACCGCGATGATCCGGCGGACGACGCGCGCTGGTCCGACGTGCGGGCCGGCGACCGCTGGGCCGCGGTGCGCTCCGACGAGCACGGTCGCGAGGTACGGATGGGCGAGCGGCGCGCGGAGCTGCGCTCCGACGAGTCCGGGACAGAACTGCGGATCGAGGACCGGTGGGCGTCGGTGCGCCGCGAGGAGGGCCGGCGGGAGGACGGGCGCCGGGCGGAGAGCCGGCCGGAGGGCCGGGCGGAGGGCCGCCGTCCGGAGTATCCGCGGGAGGACCCCGAGCGCGGATCCCGCCACGAGTCCCGGTACCGCGACTCGCCCGACGAATCCCGGGAGACCCGCAGCCAGCGGCGCGAGCGTGAGGAGCGCTGGTCGGCCGAGCCGTCCGGGGAGAGCCGCCCGGCCGGTCGCCGGGCGCGCCAGGACGATGACGAGGCATCCTGGCCGCGGCGCGGGTCGACCCCGGCACTGCCTGCGGCCGGCGGACCGCCGGCGTCCAGCTGGGTCGAACAGCGGCGGGACGAGCCGGAACGGGAGCCGCGCCGCCGACGCGGCGAGGACCGCGGCGAGGACCGGGACGATCGCTGGGAGCGCGAGGAGGGCGGGTCGCGCGGCGGATCGCGGTCCCACCGCATCGACTTCGAACTGTCCGACGACCGCTGGGGCTGACCGGCGATCACTTGTCGATGTCGCCGACCACGAAGAACATCGAGCCGAGGACGGCGATCAGGTCCGGCACCAGGCAGCCGGGCAGCAGGGTGGACAGCGCCTGCACGTTGGCGTAGGACGCCGTGCGCAGCTTCATCCGCCAGGGCGTCTTCTCGCCGTGCGAGACCAGGTAGTACCCGTTGATGCCGAGCGGGTTCTCGGTCCACGCGTACGTGTGCCCCTCCGGCGCCTTGACCACCTTCGGCAGCCGCACGTTGACCGGGCCGCCGAGCTGGTCGACCCGGTCCAGGCAGGCGCTGGCCAGGTCCAGGGAGACGTACACCTGGTCGAGCAGGCACTCGAACCGGGAGTGGCAGTCGCCTGCCTGGCGGGTGACGACCGGCACCGACAGGGAGCCGTAGGCCAGGTACGGGTCGTCCCGGCGCAGGTCGATGTCCAGCCCGGAGGCGCGGGCCACCGGCCCGGAGGCACCGTACGCGGCGGCCTGCTGGGCGGTGAGCACCCCCACGCCGACGGTACGGGCGAGGAAGATCTCGTTGCGGCGGATCAGGTTGTCCAGGTCCGGCATCCTGCGCCGCACCTCGTCGATGGCGGCCCGGGCGCGCCGGGTCCAGCCCGCCGGCACCTCCTCCTTGAGCCCGCCGACCCGGTTGAACATGTAGTGCATCCGGCCGCCGGAGGCCTCCTCCATGACGGCCTGCAGCGTCTCGCGTTCCCGGAAGGCATAGAAGACCGGCGTGATGGCGCCGATCTCCAGCGGGTACGAGCCGAGGAACATCAGGTGGTTGAGCACCCGGTTCAGCTCCGCCAGGGCGGTGCGCAGCCAGACCGCGCGCTCCGGCACCTCGATGCCCATCAGCCGCTCGACGGCCAGCACCACGCCCAGCTCGCTGGAGAACGCGGACAGCCAGTCGTGCCGGTTGGCGAGCACGATGATCTGCCGGTAGTCGCGGACCTCGAACAGCTTCTCCGCGCCCCGGTGCATGTACCCGACGATCGGCTCGCAGGAGAGCACCCGTTCGCCGTCGAGGACCAGCCTCAGCCGCAGCACCCCGTGCGTCGACGGGTGCTGTGGCCCGATGTTGAGCACCATGTCCGCGGTGTCCAGGCCGGTACCGGTTCCGACAACCACCTCGCGGGTCATGGCTGGAATGGTACGGGCACGCCCACGGCGGACAGCAGCCAGAAGTGGCTGCCCAGGCCGGCCGGGTCGGTCAGCTCAGCCGCCTGACCGGCGCGGGCCAGCCCCCGCACGTACCCGGTGGGGTCGGTGGACGCCAGCGACAGGGGCGGGCGGGCGCCGGACACGCCGAGCCCGCGCAGCGCCTCCCGCTGGGTGACCAACACTGTCTCGGGGGCGACCCCGTGCGACACGGCGTCGGCCAGGGCGTCGAACGCCACGTGCGCGGTCAGGTCGGTGGACCCGTCCGGCACCGGCGGCACCTGACGGCCGGCCCGGAAGCCGGTGAGCGTACCGAGGGCGGGCCGGGCGCCGGCCAGGTGGCCGTAATCCACCGCGAGCGCGTACCCACCCCGCACAGTCGACACCGCCGAGCGCCACGCCTCCTCGCGCGGTACCCCGATCTCCGCTCGGTGCCCGGAAGCCAGCGGCCACCAGCGATCCAGCCACGCGGCGTCCACATCGGACACCGGTTCGCCGAGGGAATCGTCGACGTGGACGTAGCGGGCCGGTCCGGTGGTGTCGCGCCCGGCCAGATCCACCGGCACGTTGTCCAGCCACTCAGTGGCGATCAGCAACCCGGTGACGGACGCCGGCAGGGAGTGCGACCAGTGCACGGCGGGCGGCAGGTACGGCGGCCGGGGCGCCAACTCCACCGCGGTCGGCCGGAGCCGCCGCAGCAGCGGGCCCGGTACCGCATCGGCCAGGGCCAGCAGCAGCTCGCCCCGGCCGGCGCCGACATCCACCACGTCCAGCGTCGGCGGGCCGCCCAGCGCCTCGTCCAGGCCCACCAGCAGCCGGGCCAGGGCCCCGGCGAACAGCGGCGAGGCGTGCACGCTGGTCCGGAAGTGGTCGGCGGGGCGGTCGCCGGACACGAAGAAGCCATCCGGCCCGTAGAGGGCCTCCTGGATCGCCTGCCGCCAGCGCACCCGATGAACCTACCCAGCGTCCTCCTCAGGGAGGACCCGACCGGGCCGGAGTCGTTCCGCGGCCGGGCGGCACGCGGCCGCCGGGCGGATACCCTCGGTGAATGGTCAGCCTGTCCGGGATGCGCCGGAGCGCCGCCCGACCCGATTCCGGGTCGCCGGCCGCGGGCGGTTCCGCGTCGAGCGCCGGGGGCGGCTCCGGGTCGCGCGCGCGACCGGATTCCGGGCCGAGGATCGGCCTGCGGCCGGCGTTGTTCGACCTCATGGTCGCCGGGATCGTCCTGGTCCTCGCCGCGCTGCCGGTTCTGGACAGGCGGTACACCGGCGTCGAGCTGATCGGGCTGGGCATGGCCGCCGCGCTGCTCGCCCGCCGCCGGTACCCGCTGGCGGTGCTGGCCGCGGTGTGCGCCGGCGGGCTGCTCCAGGTGCTGCTGTACCCGCCCACGCAGGACCCGCAGCCGTACGACATCGCGGTGCTGATCGCGATGTACTCCGTCGTCAAGTACGGGCGGTTGCTGTGGCACGGCCTGCTCGCCGCGGTACCGGTCGCGATCGGCTGCGGCATCGAGCTGTACCGGCACGTCGCCACCCGCCCGGGCCTGGTGAGTCACCCCCGGCTGTGGATCGAGGAGTCGGCGTTCTTCCTGGCGATCTGCGGCGCGGTCTGGCTGTCCGGGTACACGGTGCGCACCCGCCGGCTCTACGTCGCCGGCCTCCAGCTGCGGGCGTTCACCGCCGAACGGGAACGTGATCATCTGGCCCGGATCGCGGTGGCCACCGAGCGCGCGTCGATCGCCCGGGAGCTGCACGACGTGGTGGCGCACAGCATGGCCGTCATGATCGTGCAGGCGGACGGCGCGGCGTACACGCTGGACGGCGATCCGGAGCGGGCGAAGGGCGCGATCAGGCAGGTGGCCGCGACCGGCCGGGACGCGCTGGAGGACATGCGCCGGCTGGTGGGTGTGCTGCGCGGCGGCGAGGACGAGGCAGAGCCGGGGACCGACCGGCGCCGTGCCGGGCTGGACCAGCTCGGCGCGTTAGTGGATCGCGCGCGCACGGCCGGGCTTGGCGTGACGCTGACCGAGGACGGCGGGCGTCCGGAGCTGCCGGCGGCCGCCGACCTGACCGTGTACCGGATCGTCCAGGAGGCGCTGACCAACGTGCTGCGCCACGCCGGGCAGGCGGCGGGGGTGGAGCTGGCGCTGCGGTACCGGCCGGGGTTGGTCCGGATCGAGGCCACCGACGACGGGGGCGCGCCGGCCCCCGAGGCGCGCCACAACCGGTCGGGCCGGCCCGCGGACGAGGGCGAGCGCGGCCACGGCCGGCGCGGCGGTACGGGGCCGACCCGGCGGCCGGGTGAGCCGGGTCACGGTCTGGTCGGCATGCGCGAGCGGGTGGCCGTGCACGGCGGCACCTTCGAGGCCGGGCCGAGGCTGGGCGGCGGTTGGCGGGTCACCGCGGAGGTGCCGTGGACGTGATCCGGGTCGTCATCGTCGACGACCAGTCGCTGGTCCGCGCCGGGTTCCGGATGGTTCTCGCATCCCAGCCCGACATCGAGGTGGTCGGGGAGGCCGGCGACGGCGCGGAGGCGTTGCGGGTGCTCGGGCGGGTGCGGGCCGACGTGGTGGTGATGGACGTCCGCATGCCGATCATGGATGGCGTGGAGGCGACCCGCCGGCTGTGCGGCGGCGACCGCGATTCCGCCGCCGGCGGTGGGCCGCGGGTGTTGGTGCTGACCACCTTCGACACCGAGTCCGACGCGTTCGCCGCGCTGCAGGCCGGGGCGAGCGGGTTCCTGCTCAAGAACGTGCCGCCCGAGGAGTTGCTGTCCGCGATCCGGGTGGTGGCCGGCGGCGAGGCCGTGGTCGCACCGCGGATCACCCGGCGGCTGCTCGACCGGTTCGCCGGTCAACTGGCGCCCAGGCCCGGCGACGCCGGCCGGCTGGCGGCCCTGACCGAGCGGGAACGCGAGGTGCTGCTGCTGGTCACGCAGGGGCTGTCCAACGTGGAGATAGCCGAGAACTTGTACGTGGCGGAGACCACCGTCAAGACGCATGTGGGGCGGATTCTCACCAAACTGGGGTTGCGTGACCGGGTCCAGGCGGTGATTCTCGCCTACGAGACGGGGCTGGTTCGGCCCGGCCAGTGAAGATCGCCACAGGCCCTGGGTGAGGTCGGGCAACCGGCGCATACTGGCACCGACCGGTACCCACCTGCGAGGACTGGATCAGATCATGGGCGCTTCGCCGTGCGTCGAGACCGTCGGCATCATCGGAGCCGGGCGAGTCGGTTCGATCCTGGGGGCGGCGCTCGCCGCCGCCGGCTACCACCTCATCGGTGCCTCCGGCCGCTCCGCGGAGGCCCGCTCCCGGATTGAGGAATTACTTCCCGGTACCCCGCTGCGGCGCCCCACCGACATCGCCGGCGAGGCCGACCTCGTGATCTTCGCGGTACCCGACGACGCGCTCGCGCCGATGGTCGCGCACCTGGCCGAGTCCGGTGCCTTCCGCCGCTCCGGCAATGATCGTCCGGCGCAGGTCGTGGCGCACACCAGCGGGGCGCATGGCGTCGGCGTGCTGCACCCGGCCGTGGCCAAGGGCGCCCGGCCGCTCGCCCTGCACCCGGCGATGACCTTCACCGGCCGGCGGGCGGACCTGGAGCGGCTGCGCGCCGGCATCCCGTTCGGGGTGACCGCGCCGCCGGACGTCCGGCCGCTGGCCGACGCCGTGGTGCGGCGGCTCGGCGGCAGCCCGGAGTGGATCACTGAGGATCACCGGGCGCTGTACCACACGGCGCTCGCGCACGGCGCCAACCACCTGGTCACGCTCGTCAATGACGCGTTGGACCGGCTGCGCGACGCGGGCGTGCGCCAGCCGGAACGGATGCTGGATCCGTTGCTGCACGCCGCCCTGGACAACGCGCTGCGGATGGGCGACGCGGCCCTGACCGGGCCGGTGTCGCGCGGCGACGCCGGTACCGTGTCCCGGCACCTGGAGGTGCTGGCCGACACCGCACCGGACGCCCTGCCCGCGTACCTGGCGCTGGCCCGGCGCACCGCGGACCGGGCGATCGCCGCCGGCCGGCTCGGCGGGGCGGAGGCCGCGCCCCTGCTCGACGCGCTCGCCGACGCCGCCCACCGGCGCGCCGACGTGACCGGCGACGCACTAACCGACGCCGCTCACCGGCGCGGCGACGTGACCGACGCCGCGGCCGACCGGCCGGGCGGCCCGCCGGTCGCCAAGACTCACCGTCCCGATCACGGTAAGGAGGTCGTCGCATGATCGTCGCTACCAACCGCGCCGAGCTGTCCGATGCCAGGGTCAAGATGGCCGGCACCGTGGCGGTGGTGATGACCATGGGTGCCCTGCACGACGGCCACGAGGCACTGATCCGGGCGGCCGCCGAGCGGGCCGACCGGGTACTGGTGACGATCTTCGTCAACCCGCTGCAGTTCGGGCCGAACGAGGACTTCGACCGGTACCCGCGGACCCTCGACGCCGACCTCGCCGTCTGCGCCCGCAACGGGGTCGACGTGGTCTTCACGCCCACCCGGGAGGAGATGTACCCGCACGGCGAGCCGTCGATCCGGGTGAGCCCCGGTCCGTTGGGCGACATCCTGGAGGGCGCCAGCCGGCCCGGCTTCTTCAACGGAGTGCTCACCGTGGTGCTCAAGCTGCTGCACCTGACCCGGCCGGACCTCGCGTTCTTCGGGGAGAAGGACTACCAGCAGCTGACCCTGGTGCGGCGGATGGCGCGCGACACCGACCTGCCGGTGCGGATCGTCGGCGTGCCAACGGTACGGGAGGCCGACGGGCTGGCCCGGTCCAGCCGCAACCGGTACCTCGACCCGGCGCAGCGGCGGGCCGCTGTCGCGCTGTCCGCCGCGCTCGCGGCCGGTGCGGGCGCGACCGGTGGCCCGGACGCGGTACTGGCCGCCGCCCGGGCGGCGCTGGGCACCGAGGTCGAACTGGACTACCTCGCGCTGACCGACCCCGAGCTCGGTCCGGCCCCGGCCAGCGGACCCGCGCGGCTGCTGATCGCGGCCAGGGTGGGCAGCACCCGACTTATCGACAACACCGCCTTGGAGATCGCATGACCATGCTCCGCACCATGCTCAAATCCAAGATTCATCGCGCCACCGTCACCCAGGCGGACCTGCACTACGTGGGTTCGGTAACGGTCGACGAGGAGCTGATGGACGCGGCCGACCTGCTCCCCGGCGAGCAGGTGGCGATCGTCGACGTGACCAACGGTGCCCGGCTGGAGACCTACGTGATCCCGGGCGAGCGCGGCTCCGGCGTGATCGGCATCAACGGCGCGGCGGCGCACCTGATGCACCCCGGCGACCTGGTGATCCTGATTTCGTACGGGCAGATGGACGACGCGCTGGCCCGGGAGTACCGGCCGCGGATCGTGCACGTGGACGCGGCGAACCGGGTCATCGAACTGGGCACCGACCCGGCCTCGGCGGTACCCGGCATGGCCGGCGAACCGACCCGCGGCGACGCGGTACTCGCCCGCTGAGGCCATTCGACCCACCTCACCACCGGTACCCATCGACGGACCGCGACCGGCCCGCCTGATCGGGCCATTGCGCCCCGACCGCGCGACTCCATAGGCTGCGCAGCCTGCCGGTGATGCCCACCCGTCGCTCGCCGAGCCAGGCGCTGGTGCTGCTCGCCCGCGCCAGCGATCCGGCTCGGCCGCGCCGCCCGGGGCGTCGGCGGATGTGCGGCCACGCCCGAGGGTGGGAGGGAGACGGATGTCCCGGCGCTTCTGGAGCCTGCTCGCCGCGGTCGTGGTGGTGGTGCTGGCGATCGGTGTCCTGGAGTGGACGCTCAACCGGTCCGACCCGATTCCCAGCGCGGTGCCGGCCGGTGCGCCCGCCGTCGGCTCGTGCGCCCAGGTGGATCCGTCCGCGGCGCGCGGCCTGCTGCCCTGGCCCGGGGGTTCCGTCGCGTGCACCGCCGGGCACACCACCGAGGTGTACCACGTCGGGCAGGTCGACCACGACCTGATCAAGCGGGCCCGGTCCGGCGGCCGCGACGGCCCGGTGGCGAGCAACCTGATGCTCGCCGAGGTGCGGCGCGCCTGCGGCGCCTTTGCCACACGGTTTCTCGGTCTCGACTGGCACAAGGCGCGGGTGACCGTGCTCGCCGACTGGATCAGCCCGCAACGCGACGGGTTCTTCGGCTGCGCGCTGGCCCAGACCATCGATGCCGCCGGTACCCGGTTCGCCACCCGTAGCGCGAGCCTGAAGGGGGCCGCCGATCAGGTCGCCGCCGCGTGCGTGACGCGGGGCAGCGACGGTTCGTTGTACGTCTCCTGTGACGAAGAACACGAGGGCGAGTTCGCGGGCACCTACACGCTGACCCCGCCGGACGCGCCGTTCGAGGCGCAGGCCGTCAAGGACAGCGCAAACCGGGGCTGCGGTGAGGTTGTCCGTGCCTACCTGGGCCTTTCCAGCAGCGCGAACCGCACCGACCTGTCCGTTGGGTATGTCGGTCCGACCACCGCGCAGACCTGGTTGGGCAGTGACCAGACCTTCGCCTGCTACGCACTGGCCGATGTCAAGCTACGTGGCTCGATTCGCAGTCTCGGGGCCCGGCCGCTGCCACAATGAACAGGTGGGTTTGAATCGCCAGATGGCGCTGTCCACGCTCACCACCTCCTCGCCGACCCTGCCGGAGCTGCCGGCCCTTCCGGAGCTGCCGACCCTGCCGGTGCTCCCGGCCCGGCTGCCGGCGCCCGAGCCCGGTTGGGCCGAGAACACCGACGTGATAGTCGTCGGCTCCGGCGTCGCCGGGCTGACCGCCGCGCTGCATCTGCGCGAGGCCGGGCTGCACGTCACGGTGGTGACCAAGGTCAACATTGATGACGGCTCGACCCGCTGGGCACAGGGCGGGATCGCGGCGGTCCTCGATCCGCTGGACACCCCTTCCGCCCACGCCCTGGACACCATCACCGCCGGGGTCGGGCTGTGCGATCCGGCGGCGGTCGACGTGCTGGTCACTGAGGGGCCCACGCGGGTACGGGAGCTCATGCGCTGGGGCGCGGAGTTCGACCGGTACCCGGACGGTTCGCTGATGCTGACCCGGGAGGGCGGCCACCACGCCAACCGGATAGTGCACGCCGGCGGCGACGCGACCGGTGCCGAGGTCCAGCGGGCCCTGCACGCGGCGGTGCGGCGCGACCCGTGGATCCGGCTGGTGGAGCACGCGCTCGTGCTGGACCTGCTGGTCGACGCGGGCGGCCGGGCGTGTGGCCTGACCCTGCACGTGCTCGGTGAGGGCGCCGAGGACGGGGTCGGCGCGATCCTGGCCCGGGCGGTGGTGCTGGCGACCGGCGGCATGGGCCAGGTCTACGCGTCCACCACGAACCCGACGGTGTCCACCGGCGACGGCGTCGCGCTCGCCCTGCGGGCCGGCGCGGCAGTGACCGACCTCGAGTTCGTGCAGTTCCACCCGACGGCGCTGTACGGGCCGTCCTTCGGGGATCAGCAGCCGCTGGTCTCCGAGGCGCTGCGCGGTGAGGGCGCGTACCTGGTGGACGGCGAGGGCCGGCGGTTCATGGTGGGCCAGCACGAGCTGGCCGAGTTGGCACCGCGCGACGTGGTGGCCAAGGGCATCTTCCGGCAGATGCGCGCGCAGGGCGTCGACAACGTGTACCTGGACGCGCGCCACGTGCCCGACCTGTCCCGGCGGTTCCCCACCATCACCGCCTCCTGCCTGGCGGCCGGCATCGATCCGACCGGCGACCTGATCCCGGTCGCGCCGGCCGCGCACTACGCGTCCGGCGGCGTGCGCACCGACCTTCGCGGACGCACCACGATCCCGGGCCTGTACGCCTGCGGCGAGGCCGCCTGCACCGGCGTGCACGGCGCCAACCGGCTGGCCTCCAACTCGTTGCTGGAGGGACTGGTGTTCGCGCGGCGGATCGCCGTGGACGTGGCGGCCGACCTGCCGCCGCAGGCCGAACCCGTGGCGCCCGTCCGGTCGGGCGGGTTCGTGGTCGACGCGGCCGTGCGGCATCCGCTGCAGCGGGCGATGACCGCCGGTGTCGGGGTGCTGCGCTCGGCCGACTCCCTGGCGGAGGCGGCCGCAACCCTGACGGAGTTGAGCGGCGCCCGATCCACCCCGTGCACCGAGACGTGGGAGGCGAGCAACCTGCTCACCGTGGCCTCGGCGTTGCTGGCCGCGGCGGCGCGGCGCGAGGAGACGCGGGGCTGCCACTGGCGGGAGGACTTCCCCGACGCGTCCGAAGACTGGCGCGGACATTTGCTGGCGGCGGTGGACGCCGACGGCCGGTTGACCGAGGAATGGGCGGCGAGGGCATGAATCAGTCCACAGTGGACGCTTTGACGGCGGACGGTCTCGATGTGGCGGAGGTACAGGACATCGTCCGGCGCGCGCTGGCCGAGGACCTGGGCCCGGACGGCGTCGACGTCACCAGCGTGGCCACCATCCCGGCGGAGCAGACCGACACCGGTGATCTGGTGGCCCGGGCGCCGGGCGTGGTCGCCGGGCTGGCGGTGGCCGCCGCCGTGTTCGACCTCGCTTCGTCGGCCGCCACCCCGGCGCACGCCGGCTCGCCGGCCGGCGGGACCGCGGCCCCGGGCGGTGCCACGTTCGTCGCGGTGGCCAAGGACGGCGAGCGGGTGGTCCGGGGCGACGTCCTGGCCACGATCTCCGGGCCGACCAGGGCGCTGCTGACCGCCGAGCGCACCGCGCTGAACCTCCTGTGCCGGATGTCCGGCGTGGCCACCCACACGCGCGCCTGGGCGGACGTGCTGGCCGGTAGCAAGGCGACCGTTCTGGACACCCGCAAGACCACGCCCGGCCTGAGGATCCTGGACAAGTACGCGGTGCGCGCCGGCGGCGGCGCCAACAAGCGGATGGGCCTGTACGACGTCGCCATGATCAAGGACAACCACAAGCTGGCCGCCGGCTCGCTGACCGCCGCCTATGACCGGATCCGGGCCGCCTTCCCGGACGTGCCGATCCAGGTCGAGGTGACCACGGTGGACGAGGCCCGGGAGGCGGTGGCCGCGGGCGCCACGTTCCTGCTCTGCGACAACATGTCGAGCGAGCTGCTCAGCGAGGTGGTCGGCGCGGTGGGAGGCCGGGCCGAGCTGGAGGCCACCGGCAACCTGACCCTCGAGGTGGCGCGGCGGTACGCCGAGACCGGGGTGGACTACCTGTCGGTCGGTGGGCTGACCCACTCCTCGCCGATTCTGGACATCGCCATGGACCTTCGTTCCCGCCGTACCGGCGTCTAGCGGGCGAGTCCGGCCGCCGTAAAGTCACTGCCGTGCTGCTGTGCATCGACATCGGAAACACGAACACCGTGCTGGCCACCTTCGACGGTGACAAGCTCGTGCACTCCTGGCGGATCAAGACCGACGCCCGATCCACCGCCGACGAGCTGGGCCTGCACTTCCGGGGGCTGCTCGCCGCGGACAACGTCGAGCTGACCGGGGTGGCCGCGTGTTCGACGGTACCGGCGGCGCTGCGGTCGCTGCGCGGCATGCTCGCCCGGTACTACGCCGGGCTGCCAGCGGTGGTCGTGGAGGCGGGCGTGCGCACCGGCGTGCAGCTGGCCATCGACAACCCGAAGGAGGTCGGCGCCGACCGGGTGGTCAACACCCTGGCGGCGTACACCCTCTACGGCGGCCCGTCGATAGTGGTCGACGTCGGCACGACCACGACGTTCGACGTGATCAGCGCCCGCGGCGAGTTTCTCGGCGGCGCGTTCACCCCGGGCATCGAGATCTCCTTCGACGCCCTGGCGGACCGGGCCGCGCAGCTGCGCAAGGTGGAGCCGGCCAAGCCGCGCTCGGTGATCGGCAAGAACACCGTGGAGTGCCTGCAGTCCGGGATGTACTTCGGCTACGCCGGCCTGGTGGACCGGATCGTCGAGCGGATGACCGAGGACCTGGGCGAGGTCAAGGCCGTGATCGCCACCGGGGGGCTGGCCCCGGTGGTGCTGGGCGAGTGCCGGACGGTCACCCATCACGAGCCGATGATCACCCTCATCGGCCTGCGGATGGTGTACGAGCGCAACGTGTGACGGCCGCCGTCCGGCGAGGCCGGGCGGCGACCGCCGTGCCCTCAGCGTCGAGTCGCTTTGTAGATCATCGTTACGTAGGGGAGCGGGAAGATCTCCGGCAGCTCGGCCGCCAGCTCCCTGACCTGCGCGTCGACGGCGGCCTGCCGCTCGGGCGTCGCGATCAGGTAGTAGGACCTGGTGGCGACCAGCCGCACCAGGCGGTCGGCCGTCATGGGCACCTCGTGCCGGAATCCCTTGCTGGTGACCGTGCCGAACTCCGGCCCGAAGTCCGGATTCTCCAGCACTCCCTCGTGGTGGCCCCGCCGGTCGCGCGGATCGTCGACGATCTTGGTGAGCCGGGCCACCCACGGCACCGCCTCGTCGCGGATGTTCCAGATCGGGGCGAAGACGCCGCCCGGCCGCAGTACCCGAGCGATTTCCGCGTGCGCCGGCTCGCGGTCGAACCAGTGGTAGGACTGCCCGGCGACGACCGCGTCGACCGAGCCGTCCGGCAACGGGATCCGTTCGGCGGAGCCATCCACCGGTTCCGTGTCTGAGGTGACCTCGGCGAGCCGCTCGCGCATGCCGGCGTCGGGTTCGACCGGCACCACCTGGTGGCCGAGGGCCAGCAGCACCCTGGTCATGATCCCGGTGCCGGCGCCGAGGTCGACCACTCTCCTGGCGGGGGTACCAAGCGCCCAGGTCACCGCGGCTGGGGGGTAGGAGGGACGGTTGTCGTCGTAGCGTTCGGCCGCCGGCCCGAAGGACAGGGCCTGCTCGCTCTGCTCGGTCATGGCCAGCCAGGTTAACTCAGTGGGAGCCAAAAGTTGACGGCCAGTAGGCTGAGCGCCGTGACCGAAACGCCCACGCCGCCGACCGCAGACGACCTTCCGGAGCAGATGAGGGTGCGCCGGGAGAAGCGGGCCCGGATCCTCACCGACGGCGGGCAGCCCTACCCGGTGGGCTTCCCGCGGACCACCACGCTGGCCGAGATCAGGCAGCGCTACGCCGACCTCCCCATCGATCACGCGACCGGGGAGACGGTCAGCGTGACCGGTCGTGTGATCTTCGTACGGAACACCGGCAAGCTGTGCTTCGCGACCCTGCGCGAGGGGGACGGGGCCGAACTGCAGGCGATGCTCTCCCTGGACCGGGTCGGCTCGGAGTCGCTGGAGAGCTGGAAGCGGCTGGTGGACCTCGGTGATCAGGTAGGCGTCACCGGTGAGGTGATCACCAGCCGGCGCGGCGAGCTGTCCGTGCTGGCCGACGCCTGGGCGATGACGGCCAAGGCGCTGCGGCCGCTACCGGTCGCGCACCGGCCGCTGAGCGAGGAGTCGCGGGTCCGGCAGCGGTACGTCGACTTGATCGTCCGTCCGCAGGCCCGGCAGACCGTACGCTCCCGTGCCACCGTGGTACGCAGCCTCCGCGACTCGCTGCACGATCGCGGGTTTCTGGAAGTGGAAACCCCCATGCTGCAGTTGTTGCCCGGTGGCGCGACCGCCCGCCCATTCGTTACGCACAGCAATGCGTTGGATGCGGATCTGTATCTGCGAATCGCGCCGGAGTTGTATCTGAAGCGGTGCGTGGTCGGCGGAATCGATCGGGTCTTCGAGATAAACCGCAACTTCCGCAATGAGGGCATCGACTCGTCGCACTCTCCCGAGTTCGCGATGTTGGAGGCCTACCAGGCCTACGGTGACTACGACACGATGGCCACCCTCACCAGGGAGCTGGTACAGGAGTCCGCGCGGGCCGTGTCCGGTTCGCTAGTGGTGACCCATCACGACGGCAGCGAGTTTGATCTCGGCGGCACTTGGCGGTCGGTGACGCTGTTCGGCGTCCTGTCGGACGCGCTCGGCGAGGAAGTGACCGTGGAAACGCCGATGGCCACACTTCTGGAATACGCGGCCAAGCACGACGTGGCGGTGGACCCCAATTGGGGCCCCGGCAAGCTGGTCGAGGAGCTGTTTGAGGCGTTGGTGGTCCCCGGGCTGATCGCGCCCACCTTCGTCCGGGATTTCCCCGAGGACACCACCCCGCTGACCCGGGCGCACCGGACCACGCCCGGGCTCACCGAGAAGTGGGACCTGTACGTGCGGGGTGTCGAGTTGGCGACCGCGTACTCGGAGCTGGTCGATCCGGTCGTCCAACGGGAGCGTTTGGTGGCACAGGCGCTCTTGGCGACCAAGGGTGATCCAGAGGCGATGCGGCTCGATGAGGATTTCCTCCGGGCCATGGAGTACGGAATGCCGCCGAGCGGCGGGATGGGCATGGGTATCGACCGGCTTCTGATGACTCTGACCGGCCTCGGCATTCGGGAGACGATCCTGTTCCCACTGATCCGCCCCGAGTGATTTCTGCGTTCCTATTGACGGAAAGGCTGCCATCCGGGTTATTGTTTCCGGGTCGGCATCAGCCGATTATGCGAAGGGAACCTGTACGGTGGCGAGACGGGAAGTTGTCATCCTTGAGGATGATCTGGAAGGCGGCAGTGCCGACGAGACCGTGAAGTTCGCGCTCGACGGTGTGCAGTACGAGATTGACCTCTCCAAGAAAAACGCTGCGCGACTGCGGGAATCGTTCTCCGATTTCATCGCGCACGGCCGTCGGGTAGGCCGGGGCGGCGTGGTGGTTGGAGGCCGTGCGGCGGCGCGGGCACGCGGCAGCGCGGCGGCCGACCGGGAGCAGAACAAGGCGATCCGTACCTGGGCGAAGCGCAAGGGACGCAATATCTCCGACCGTGGCCGGATTCCGCAGGAGATCGTCGACGAGTACAACGCCGACGCCGGCCGCTGAATCGAAACCGCACCGACGCATCGGGAGACACCGTGACCGGCCGGTCACGGTGTCTCCTGGTTTCAGGCTCCGACCAAATCGGCCAGCCCGATGATGATCAGCCCTGATGACCTTGGCCAGCCCCGATCACCTTGTGCGACCCGGGCTCGGCTGCCCGGATCTTCGGGTGCCTGTCGGGTCCCCGATCGGCGCTCACGGGCCGCCTCGCGCCCCCGCCGACCGGCGAACGCCGCGGTCCGGTCGTTGCCCGGCCGGTGGGCCCGATCCCGTCCCGGTCGCTTGTCCGCCCGATCGATCGGGTGGCCGCCCGACCAGTTGGGTGGTCGCCCGGCTGGTTGGATGGCCGCCGATTGCCCGGTCTGCCGGTGCGACGATTCGGAATGTGCTCCACGCGGGTGTATGCCCCGGTGATGCCGTCTGGGCCCGGTTGTGGCGATATGGAGTTGCAATTTGGTTCGGTCGCATAACCGGTTGGTTGCGAATCCCTGCCACTCGAGGCGCCGGATGGGCGGCTACGGGACGGGCTGCGAGGTGCTGTCGGGTCGCGCGATGGCGGTGACGGATTTCGCTCTGCGCGTAGCGGCCCCGTGGAACACCCTGGGGGCCCGCTCGGTTGGACTATGCGACCGAGGTTAAACCGCTGGTACGCGGTGGTTTGTCCGCCCATGGTCAGTTACGCCGCTAGGGGATAGCCAAGGCTCGGCCAGGCCGAGTGTCGGCTGCCGGCGATAGAGTGATAGATGCGGTTAGGCCTTCATGGGCTTGCGAAGCGGTGCCGCAAGGCACGTGAGGAGATACCTGGAATGTTCGAGCGGTTTACCGACCGAGCACGGCGGGTTGTGGTCCTGGCTCAGGAAGAGGCCCGGATGCTCAACCACAACTACATCGGCACTGAGCACATCCTGCTTGGCCTGATCCATGAGGGTGAGG
>NZ_BAABJQ010000027.1:0-115436 GCF_039543385.1 Rugosimonospora acidiphila | reverse complement strand
TGGCCACCCTGCCGCGGCTGAAGCCGAAGGTGTTCTACGACCTCGTGGTGGAGGTGGCGCTGATCCGGCCCGGGCCGATCCAGGGCGGCTCGGTGCATCCGTACATCCGGCGGGCCAATGGCCGGGAGGAGCCGACCGTTCCGCACCCGTTGATGGCCAAGGCGTTGGCCAAGACCAAGGGCGTACCGCTGTTCCAGGAGCAGCTGATGCAGCTGGCCATCGACGTGGCCGGGTTCAGCGCCGCAGAGGCCGACCTGCTGCGCCGGGCGATGAGCGCCAAGCGGTCGATGCGGCGGATGGCCGAACTGCGTGACCGGCTCTACCGGGGCATGGCCGCCAACGGGATCACCGGCGCGGTCGCCGACGACATCTACCTGAAGCTGTCCTCGTTCGCCAACTTCGGCTTCCCGGAGAGCCACGCGATGAGCTTCGCCTACCTGGTGTTCGCCAGCGCCTGGCTCAAGCGCTACCACCCGGCGGCCTTCTGCGCGGCGCTGCTGGGCGCCCAGCCGATGGGCTTCTACTCACCGCAGACCCTGGTGGACGACGCCCGCCGGCACGGGGTGGAGGTGCGCCGGCCGGACGTCAACGCCAGCGCCGCCAGGGCGAGTCTCGAGCGCGACGGGGCCCGGCGGACCCGGGCCGGCGGCGGGGGCGAACCGCCGGCCGAGTGGGGTAGGGGCGGCCCGGCGGTGCGGCTGGGCCTGTCCAGCGTGCGTACCCTCGCCGAGGACGTGGCCCGCCGCATCGAGGACGAACGTCGCGCCCACGGCCCGTACCGGGACCCGGCCGACCTGGCCCGCCGCGCGGCGCTGACCACCGCGCAGCTGGAGGCCCTGGCCACCGCGGACGCGTTCGCCAGCCTCGGCCTGTCCCGCCGGGAGGCGCTGTGGGTGGCCGGCGCGGCGGCGCGGGAGCGGGAGGGCCGGCTGCCCGGCACCTCCATCGGCGCCGTCGCCCCCGCGCTGCCCGGCATGGATGAGGTCGAGCGGCTGGTGGCCGACGTGTGGGCCACCGGACTGTCGCCCCGGGCGCACCCGGCCCAGTTCGTCCGCGAGCACCTGACCGAGATCGGTGCGCTTCCGATCGAGGCGCTCGCCCGGACGGCGGCCGGCCGCCGGGTGTACGTGGGCGGCATCGTCACCCACCGGCAGCGTCCCGCGACCGCGGGCGGCATCACGTTCCTCAATCTCGAGGACGAGACCGGCCTGCTCAACGTGGTGTGCTCGCCCGGCCTCTTCCTCCGGAGCAGGAGGATCGTCCGCGCCGGCCCGGCCCTGCTGGTGCGCGGCGTCCTGGAGAAGACCGACGGGGTGATCACCCTCGTCGCCGACCAGTTCGCCCCGCTCTCCGTTCCGGTCAGCTCCCCCTCGCGGGACTGGCAGTGAGCGCGGCCGGCCAGCGGTCGCGGGGGCCGGCGTCCGACTCCGGTGTCGGTGTCGTCACCGGAGTCCGGTTCCCGGCAGGTCGAGGCGCCCGAGCATCCGGCGGCGAGCCGCTGGTCAGCGCCCACAGCGACGGCCACGGGCGCCGTGGGGCGGCGCGCCCGCACGGAGGACCGCCGCCCGCGTAGGCTGCCGGGGGTGGAGCGAACACACACCCGGCCCGCCGAGCCACGAACCGCCGTGGTCTGGGCCGCGCTGCGTGAAGAGACCGACCGCCGCGGCACCAACCTGGTAGTGATCGATGTCGGGGGTGGCACCGGCGGTTTCGCCGTGCCGCTGGCCGAGGCCGGGCATCGGGTCACCGTCGTCGATGCCAGCCCGGACGCGCTGGCCGCGCTGACCCGCCGGGCGGCCGAGGCCGGGGTGGCCGGGCGGGTGGCCGCGGTGCAGGGCGACGGCGACCGCCTCGCCGAGCTGGTACCGGCCGGTTCAGCCGACTTGATCCTGTGCCACAGCCTGCTCGAGGTCGTCGACGACCCGGCCGGGGTGGTCGGCGCGCTGGCGTCCACGCTGCGGCCAGGGGGCGCCGTCTCGGTGGTGGTCGCCAACCGGGCCGCCGCCGTACTGTCCCGCGCGATGAGCGGTCATCTGGGGGTGGCCGCCGCGCTGCTGAGCGACCCGGCCGGGCGCGCCGGGGCGGGCGACAAGCTGCGCCGGCGCTTCGACCCGGCCGGGGCCACCGCCCTGCTGGGCACCGCCGGCCTGGTGGTGGAGCGGATCCAGGGGGTACGGGTGGTGGCCGACCTGGTACCCGGTGCGGTCGCCGACGCCGACCCGGACACGCTGCTGGCGCTGGAGCTGATCGCGGCCGAGCTGCCGCCCTACCGGGACATCGCCACCCAGTTGCATCTGTTCGCGCGCAAGCCGTGAGCGGACCGGGCCCGGCCGCTGGCCTGGCCGACGTGCTGCCCAGCGCGCTCGCCGTGCTGGGCGTGCCGGGCAGCCCCGACCGGCTGGGGCTGCGCGAGCGGCTGGACGGGGTACGCCGCGTCGTCGTGCTGCTCGTCGACGGGCTCGGGTACCACCTGCTCCCGATGGCCGCCCGCACCTCGCCGGTACTGGCCGAGGTGCTCGCCGGCCGGCTGGGCACCCTGGCCGAGCTGACCGCGCCGTTCCCGTCCACCACACCGGTCAGCCTGGCCACCCTGAGCACCGGTACCGGGCCCGGTGCGCACGGCATCCTCGGCTTCACGGTCAACGTCCCCGGCAGCCGCCGGGTGCTCAACCACGTCACGTGGGGCGACGATCCCGACCCGGAGCGGTGGCAGCCGGTACCCACCCAGTTCGCCCTCGCCGCGCGGTCCGGCATGCCGGCGTGCGTGGTGGCCCGGCCGGAGTACGAGGGCAGCGGGCTGAGCGCCGCCGTGTACCGGGGTGCCCGGTACCTCCCCGCCACCGACGAGGAGCTGACCGACCGGATCCTCGCGGCGCTGGCGGATCACCGGCTCGTGTACGGCTACCACTCGGCCCTGGACACGACCGCGCACGTGTGCGGCCTCTCCTCCCGGCAGTGGTCAGCGGCGGCGTCCGATGTGGACCGGCTGCTCACCCGGCTGATCGACGGGCTGCCCGCCGACGCGGCGCTGCTGGTGACCGCCGACCACGGAATGCTGGACGTGCCGGCCGACCACCGGTACGACCTGGTCGACCACTCGCGACTGCGGGACGGTGTCACGGTGCTGGCCGGCGAGCCCCGGGTGCGGTACGTGCACACCCGGCCGGGCGCGGAGTCCGACGTGCTGGCCGCCTGGCGCGGCGTGCTCGGGCCGGCCGCCCGGGTGCTGGCCCGCGACGAGGCGGTCACCGGCGGCTGGTTCGGCCCGGTGTCCGAGGCCCATCTGGCGCGCATCGGGGACGTGGTGGTGATCTGCCAGGACCGGTACGCGGTGCTGGACGGGCGGCGGGACCGGAAGTCGGTGGGGCGGCTGGTGGCGTACCACGGGTCCGACAGCGACGTGGAGCGGGCCGTGCCGCTCATTGTCGCGGTCGGCCGATCGGCTTAGCCGGGTCGTTCGAACGGCCATCTGTGGTTAAACAAAGGTTCGATTGAGGCTCGTCGCTTCGCCGCGCGGGTTCGGAAGAGTACTGGCTTGTCAAGATCGCCCATTGATTGGGGTGTATTTTCACATGCCTGAACTCACCAGGCGTCGGCTGCTCGCCGGCTCGGCCGCCGCTGCCGGCGCTGGCGTGGCATCCTCCCTGCTCCCGGTCAGCGTCCAGAAGGCGCTGGCGAAGGACGCGCCGCGTCGCTCGTCGCTCAAGGACATCGAGCACGTCGTGCTGCTCATGCAGGAGAACCGTTCCTTCGACCACTACTTCGGCACCATGGCCGGGGTCCGCGGCTTCGGCGACAAGCACGCCTTGAAGCTGTCCACCGGGCGCTCGGTGTTCTACCAGCCCGACCCGCAGAACCCCGACGGCTACACGCTGCCGTTCCACCTGAACACCCGGGCCAGCAGCGCCCAGGCCATTCCGTCGACCAGCCACGCGTACGACGTGCAGCACTCGGCGTGGAACAACGGCAAGATGGACAACTGGCTGCCGGCGCACCGCGCCGCGGACAAGGCCAACGGCCCGTACGTGATGGGCTACTACACGCGCGACGACATCCCGTTCCAGTTCGCGCTCGCCGAGGCGTTCACGCTGGGCGACAACTACTTCTGCTCGATGATGGGCCCGACCTGGCCGAACCGGCTCTACTGGATGACCGGCATGGTCGACGCCGATGGCAAGTTCGGCGGCCCGATCACCGCCAACAACACGCCGAACGGCCCGTACCGGTGGACCACCTACGCCGAGCGCCTGCAGGCGGCCGGCATCAGCTGGAAGGTCTATCAGGAGTCCGACAACTACGGCACCAACATGCTGTCGGAGTTCGCGCAGTTCCAGGCCGCCCAGCCGGGTGACCCGCTGCACGACCGTGGCATGGTGACCGACCCGCACGGCCAGTTCGAGTACGACGCGGCGAATGACAACCTGCCCACGGTGTCCTGGATCCTGCCGACGAGCACCCAGTCCGAGCACCCGAGCTACCTGCCCGCCGTCGGCGCCGACTACGTGGCCAGCAAGATCGAGGCCATCGCGTCGAACCCGAAGGTCTGGGCGAAGACCGCCTTCATCCTCAACTACGACGAGAACGACGGCCTGTTCGACCACGTCGCCCCGCCGGTGCCGAAGCCCGGTACCCCGGGTGAGTTCATCAACGGCTTGCCGATCGGTGGCGGCTTCCGGGTGCCGCTGATCATCGTCTCGCCGTGGACCGCCGGTGGCTGGGTCGCCACCGAGCAGTTCGACCACACCTCGGTGCTGCAGTTCCTGGAGAAGTTCACCGGGGTGCGCGAGCCGAACATCACCGACTGGCGCCGGGAGACCTTCGGGGACCTGACCTCGGCGTTCCGGTTCCGGGACGCGATCAAGACGGCGCCGACCCTGCCCGGTACGGCAGCCGGCCTGGCCGCGGCCCAGTATGAGGTGGCCCACCTGCCCAAGCCGACGGCTCCCGCCACCGAGCAGAGCCTGCCCACCCAGCAGAAGGGCAACAAGCCGCAGGTCCCGTAAGCGGCTGAGTTCTTGACCGAGGAGCCGGGGGCGAACCGGACATAACGCCCCCGGCTCCTTGCCGCCCCCATCCCGACGCCTCTCCGCCCCCGACGCGGCTTGGTCCTGGCGCGGCTCGTGCTCGCGCGCCCCTTGGCCCTGGCGCGGCTCGTGCTCTCGCGCCCCTTGGCCCTGGCGCGGCTCGGCCCTGACCTGGCCTGGCTCCCACCGGCGGTTCGCCGCGCGACCCGCACGGGTGCGCCGGGAAATGTCGGGGGCGCCGGCTACCCTCGCGGCGTGGGGCGTAGCCAGGAGGTACCACGGGGGCCGGCGGCCGGCTTCGGGCCGGACGCCGACGACACCGGCTGCACCATCCTGCACGTCGACATGGACGCCTTCTTCGCCTCGGTCGAGGTGCGCCGCCGCCCGGAGCTGCGGGGCCGTCCGGTCGTGGTTGGCGGGATCGGTCCGCGCGGCGTGGTCAGCTCGGCCAGCTATGAGGCGCGCACGTTCGGGGTGCGCAGCGCGATGCCCAGCGTCCGGGCGCGGCGGCTGTGCCCCGACGCGATTTTCCTGCCGCCCGACTTCGCGGAGTATTCGCGTGCCTCGCGCGCCGTAATGCGGATCTTCCGGGCGGTCACGCCGCTGGTCGAGCCCCTCTCCATGGACGAGGCGTTCCTCGACGTAGCCGGCGCCCAGCGGCTGCTCGGCCGGCCGGCGTCGATCGCCGCGGCCGTCCGCCAGCGGGTCGCCGCCGAGCAGGCGTTGACCTGTTCGGTCGGGGTGGCCCCCAGCAAGTTCGTGGCCAAGCTGGCCTCGACCCGGGCGAAGCCCGACGGCATGGTGGTGGTGCCCGTCGACCGGGTCCTCGACTACCTGCACCCGCTGCCGGTGGCGGCGCTGTGGGGGGTGGGGGAGCGCAGCGCCGAGGCGTTGCGCCGGCTCGGCCTGGCCACCGTTCGCGACCTCGCGCACGCGCCGGTTGCCATGATCCGGTCGGCGCTCGGCGAGGCGGCGGCCACCCACCTCCACGAGCTGGCCTGGGGCCGCGATCCACGCGCGGTGGTGCCGGAGCATGTGGAGAAGTCGATCGGCGCGGAGACCACGTTCGACGTCGATGTGGACGACCCGGCCGTGGTGCGGCGCACCTTGCTGGCGCTGGCCGGTAAGGCGGCCGCCCGGCTGCGCCAGGCGGGCCAGGCCGGTCGGACGGTGTCGATCAAGGTGAGGCTCGCCGACTTCCGCACCCTCAGCCGCTCGCGCACCCTGCCAGCGCCGACCGACGTGACCAATGAAGTCTTTGAGACGGCTTGGGCGCTCTATGACATATTGCGGCCCGGCGACCGGATCCGGCTCCTCGGGGTGCGGGTCGAGGGTCTGATCGAGGCCGGGCGCGCACCGCGCCAGCTCGCGCTCGACGGTCGGGAGCACGGCTGGCCGGAGGCGGAGCGGGCGGCCGACGCGGCCGTGGCCAGGTTCGGGGCGGGCGCGGTGCGCCCGGCGAGCCTGCTGACGCGTAACCCCGATGGGGTGGGCGAGTCGAAGTGGTCGGGGGCGCCGGGCCCGTGGAATGGGGGCAAGGGGGAGGCCGCGGAGGAAAATCCCGACACCTGAGCGTCGACCGGCTTTCCGACCCGGGTAGCCCCTCGTAGACTTGCCGGTAAGCAGCCACCCGGCTGTTACGGTCCGTCGATCCATACTGGAGCGACATCGATGACCGGGGAGGAGTGCCGTGCCGCTCTCGGAACACGAGCAGCGGCTGTTCGAGCAGATCGAGCGGTCGCTTGCCGAGGACCCGAAATTCGCCTCGGCCGTGCGCGCCACCGACCCGCGTTTCCACGCCCGACGCCGGCTGCTGGTTGCCGGTGCTCTCGTCGTGGCTGGTCTGGCGCTGGTCGTCTATGGGGTCGCCAGTAAGAGTGCCCTGCTAGGTGTGGCGGGCTTCGTGGTCATGTTGATCGCCGCCGCGTTCGGCTTGACTTCCTTACGCCGCGCGCACGGCACCGAGCTTCGAGCGGTCGGTGGGGCAGCCCGCCGACCCACTCGACAACGGCGCAGTTCCTTGATCGACCGGCTGGAAGAGCGCTGGCGTCAGCGCCCTGAGGACCGTAGATAGCGATCCGGCCGTCCCTGGAGGACGGCCGGCGGCATGTGGTGAAGGGCGGCCCACCGGGCCGCCCTTCACCACGCCTCACCCCCGGGATCATCCCGGCCTCACCCGGCGATCTCATCCGCGTTCACCCTCGGGCTCACCCCGCCCGGTCAGCGCCGGCCGGCCGGGCCCGGATTGGGTGGCCGGGCTGGATTGGCGGCGGGGCTGGAGTTCGTGGCGGCTGGGGTTCGTGGCGGCTGGGGTTCGTGGCGGCTGGGGTTCGTGGCCGGGCTTGGGTTCGTGGCGGGCCGGAACGCTCGGCTCCGGCCCGGTGCGGGTCTAGCGGCCGGCCCGGCCCGGCAACAGCCGACGCGGGCTGAGCACCCGCACGGTCCGCTCCCACGAGCGGGTCACCGCCGACGTCGCCGAGTTGGTGGAGCTCACCAGGCCGGTTCGCCAGCGATCAAGGACCGACGGCGGTAGCACGAGCGCCCGCAGGCGGGTGCGCCGGGACACCCGGCCGGCGATCGACGAGCGGACCGCGCGCAGCGATTCGGAGAGGCCGGCGGTGGGCAGCGGCTCCTTCGCGTACCGGGCCCGCTCCTCGGCCCGGCCGATCACCCGTACGCCCTCCACGCCGTCGGCATTCAGGTACAGCGAGCCGGCCAGTCGCTCCACCGTGACCCGCGGCGTCTCGGCCTCGTCCACCAGGATCCGGTGATCCACCAGGGTGTCCAGCAGTTCGTCCCAGGTCGCGTGCGCGTCGAGCCGGGCCAGCTCGGCCCAGCCGGCGTCCTCGACCACCCTCATCTCACCGGGTGCGGGCTGGGTGGACCCGGGAACCGGGGTGGCCGCGCGCAGCGATCGGCCGGTGCGCGCGCCCGACGCCAGCCGGGGCCGGCGGCCACGGCGGATCGCCGACCGGCGCAGGGCCGGGACCGCGAGCAGCATCAGGAGCAGCACGATCGCGCCGATCAGGTACCACGGCCACGTCGACCCGTTCGCTCGCAGGGCGCCGGCGCCGGCGCCCGGGTTGGTGTCGTCGGGCAGCGCACGATGACCCGGTGCGGCCGAGCTGGTGGGGCCGGCCGAGCTGGGCGCGCTCACCGAGCCGGGGACGCCAGGGGCGTCCTTGTGGTTGACGTCGGGTGCCCAGGACGGGCTCACCGAACCGGCGACGCCCGCGGTGGGAGTGGCGTCGAACGGCACCCAGCCGTACCCGGCGAAGTAGACCTCGGTCCAGGCGTGCAGGTTGTCGTTGGTCAGGACGTACGTGTCGCCCTGCTGCTGGCTGCCGCGGGTGAAGCCGAACGCGACCCGGGCGGGGATGCCGGCCACCCGTACCATCCAGGCCAGCGCCGACGCGTACTGCTCGCAGTACCCCCGCTTGTTGTTGAGGAAGTCGACGATGTCGCTGCCGCTGGTGCCCGACTTCGTGCTCAGCGAGTACTGGAAGCCGTTGGTCGCCGAGAAGTAGTTGTACAGCGCCAGCACCTTGTCGTACGGCGTGGTCTTGCCGGCGACCAGCCTGGCGACCAGATCGTCGACGGTCGGCTCGGACGGGACCTGGGTGTCCTCCCGCTGGATGTCGTTGTTCGGGCCGAGCGGCTTGGCGGCGCGCAGCGCCTCCGGCTTGAAGTCGGCGTGCAGGTACTGAAAGGAGTACTGCCGGCCGGCCGAGGTGGACCGGTTGGAGTAGACCAGCCCGCTGCCCGGATCGTAGAGCCAGCTCGCGTCCAGCTTCTGGAACTTGGTAGGCACCGAGTAGACCGGCAGCAGCGCCATGTTCAGGTTGTTGGTGACCGAGATGTTGGCTTGGTACTGCTTCTGGGTCACGCCGGCCCCGACGATGGCGGCGTTGGGCGGGTTGGCGATGACCGACCTGCCGCCCCGGGCCGGCTGCGAGCTGAAGCCCGCCTCGACCAGCCGGTCGGCCTCCCCGATGCGCAGGTAGTACGGCTCGGGGTCGGTGGTGGTCACCTTCACCAGGGTCTGCGTGCTCTTCTTGTTCAGCTCGCCGGCCAGCGCCGAGAACAGGTTGACGCTGGTGCCCCGGCCGTTGCCGCCCGGCCCGATGCCCTGGCCGCTGCCGGTGCCGAACCGGTTGAGCAACCCACTGGTCATGCCCGGGATGGCGAGCGGCAGGACGATGGCGACCACCACGCCGACCACGGCCAGGCGGCGCCCGGCGGCGGCCAGCGGGGACGGCTCCCACACGTCGACGTCGCGCCCCTCGCCGGTGAACCGGCGGCCGAAGCGGCGTACCCGGTCCACGTTGTCGGTGACCAGCAGCCACAGGAAGCCGACCGCGCCGACCGCGAAGGCGACGAAGTTGACGCTGTCCGAGTGGATCAGGACCGGGATCCAGTACATGGCCAGCATCGGGAAGCCGGCCAGCGCGGGACGGCGCAGGCCGACCGCGACCAGGTCGACCACGATGGCGACCAGCCCGATCGACGCCGCGGTCAGGAACAGCAGGCCCTGCCGGTCCGGCACCGGGATGCCGAGGTCGTTGATGTCCCGGTTGGCGCTGGTGAGCAGGTCACCGAAGTGGTGCAGGGTGGCGCCGGTCGGGATGGTTTCGGCGATGGCCGTGCTCGCCCCGAACAGCCAGGTGACCATCACGGTCAGCGCGGCGAGCATGCCCAGCAGCTGCGCCCACATCGGCGCCCGCAGCGCCCGGGTGCCCAGCGCGGCGAGGCAGACCGCGCCCACCGTGAAGAGGCAGTCGATGCTCCAGGTCCAGGTGTCGAAGATGGTGGCCAGCGGCGCGGTGCCGAGCAGGGTCGCGGCCGCGGCGACGAGGGTGACCTGACGGCGTTGATTCATCGTGCGCCCCGTCTCTCCCCGAGCCGGTCGGGCCCGGTCACGTACCCGGCCGGCCGGCGCCGGCGGCGGTGGTGGTCACGGTCTCGGCCATGGCCGCTCGCCAGGCGAAGCCCTGCGAGCCCCGGGCCGCCTGCGGCCACAGTCCGGGCAGCTTGTCGCCGTGCCGCACGCCAACCGTCCGCCAGCCGCCGCGCAGCAGGGAGAGCGCGGCGGCCCCGTGCGCCTGGTCCGCCTCCTCCCGCTCCGCGGTCGGCAGGTTGAGCCAGGTGGTGCTGTCGATGAGGAACCCGACGCAGGTGGTGTTGCTGGCGCGCAGCGCGCCCAGCAGCTCGGCCTCGGCCGGGGTGAGCAGGCCGAGCACCGAGATGATCATGCCGCCGTCCGACCGGTGCCGGACCAGGTCGATCAGCCCGGCGACGTCGCCTCGCTCGGACAGCTTCACCTCGGCCAGGTGGTCGAGGATCGCGCCGTCGCCGTCCGCCTCGGTGGCGTCGATGTCCACTCCGGCGTTGGTGACCAGGCGCAGCCGGTACCCGCTGTGGCGCAGGTGCATGGCGATGCTGGCGATGGCCGACACCGCCCACTCGAAGCTGGCCGTCGGCCCCTCGCCCCGGTGTGCCAGCGCCCGGCCGTCCAGGATCAGGGTGGCCCGGCTCTCCCAGGGCTGCTCCTCCCGGCGCACCATGAGCTCGCCGACCCGCGCCGTCGAGCGCCAGTGCACCCGGCGCAGGTCGTCGCCGTACCGGTATTCGCGGGTGGCCGCGTCGTCCTCGCCGTGTACCGCCACCGAGCGGGCCCGCGACTCGCCCGTACCCGCGTACTCGCCGGCCAGCCGCACCGACGGCAGCGCGATCACCTGTGGGATCACGGTGAGCCGGTCGACCGACGGGAACGAGCGGGTCAGCTCGCACAGGCCGAACGGGTCGGTCAGCCGGACCACCAGCGGGCCCACCTCGTACCGGCCCCGCACGTCCGCGCGGACGGTGTACGCCACCGAGCTGGCCTGGCGCCGGCCGAGCCGCTCCAGCACCAGTCGGGGCCGGCTGCCCAGCGCGTACGGCAGCCGGTCCTCCAGCAGCAGGGTGCCGGTGGGCAGGCCGGAGAGGTTCTGCAGGCGCAGCACCACCCGGGCGGTCGCGCCCACCGGGGTGCGGTGCGGCTCGAGCGTCCGGGTGCAGGCCAGCTTGTACCGGGTCCGCCCGACGTACCAGGCGCCGAGCAGCGGCAGCGCGGCGATCAGTATCGCGACCCGGAGTAGGTCCTTCTCGGCGAAGACGAAGGACAGCACCGCCATCGCCACCGCACACGCCAGGAACGACTTGCCACGCGTGGTCAGCCCGCGCAGCCCCTCGCGCACGGTCATCGCCCCCGCGAAGAGGGGTCTCGCGGATCGCGTGGCGGGGTGGCCGGGCGGGTGTTGTGGGGCGAGCGCTGCCGGTCGGTGGGCAGCGGCAGCCGGTGGATCAGTTCCGCGACCACGGCGTCGGTCGTCCGCCGGGACAGCTGCGCCTCGGCGGTCGGGATGAGCCGGTGGGCCAGGACCGGCACGGCCAGCGCCTGAAGGTCGTCGGGCAGCACGTAGTCACGCCCCTCCAGGGCGGCGACGGCCCGCGCGGTGCGCAGCAACTGGAGGGTGGCTCGGGGCGACGCGCCCAGTCTCAGCTCGGGTGCCTCGCGGGTGGCGTTGACCAGGTTGACCGCGTACTGCTTGACCGCGTCCGCGACGTGCACGTCCCGGACGGTGGCGATCAGCCCCCGGACGGTCTCCGCGTCGGTCACCGGGCTGAGCGCCAGCAGCGGGTCTTCGGCGCCGTGCACGTCGAGCATGGCGAGCTCGGCGCCGGCGTCGGGGTAGCCCATCGCGATCCGGGCGGTGAACCGGTCGCGCTGCGCCTCGGGCAGCGGGTAGGTGCCCTCCATCTCGATCGGGTTCTGGGTGGCCACGACCATGAACGGGCGCTGCAGAGGATAGGTGACCCCGTCGACGGTGACCTGCCGCTCCTCCATGCACTCCAGCAGGGCGGACTGAGTCTTGGGCGAGGCGCGGTTGATTTCGTCGCCGACCACGATGTTGGCGAACACCGCGCCCGGCTTGAACTCGAAGTCGCGGGTCTCCTGGTTGTAGACGCTGACCCCGGTGACGTCGCTGGGCAGCAGGTCCGGGGTGAACTGGATGCGCCGCACGCTGCAGTCGATGGAGCGGGCCAGGGCCTTGGCCAGTTTGGTCTTGCCGACGCCGGGTACGTCCTCGATCAGGAGGTGGCCTTCGGCGAGCAGCACCGCGAGAGCAAGCCGTACGGTGGCGGTCTTACCCTCGATGACCTGGTCGATGTTGCGGACGATCGCGTCGGCCGCAGCAGCGAAATCGGGTGCCGACATCGGTCCACCGAGCTCGTCAGCGGTACTTTGGATGGTCAACTGGCCTCCTCCTGGTATCCACACGGCTGCCGGTGCGCGTCACGGGCATGCCAGTAGGGTCGCGGGAGACCAGTCCCCGCCTCCCCGCTAGGACCACCCGCATCTTCTCAGGCTAGCCACTTTTGTGGGATACGCCGAGTGGGCCGAATAGTACAGCAGCGGAACCACCGTTCGGGTTAGCCGAGGTAACAAGATCGTTGCACCTGGTGATTTAGTGGAACCTATTGTCGCGCCCGCGAGTCCCCACCCTTGCGTACGCGTCCGCCGCCGGCCGGGTTCAGGGTCGGCGGTGGCGCACGTCGACCCCGGCTCGGGGGCGGTTAGGGGTGAGCACCGGCCGATCGAAACGGGGTACACTGCGCACATGATTCGGGCCTATCGACTTCTTAGGCGGCCGTGCTGACGCGATAGGCGCGGCACGGCGACCCCTCCTGCGCGAGGGGTTTTTTCGTGCCCGAAGGCGACCCTGGCCCTACTCAAACACAGGTGGCGATCATGACAGAGGTAGCGACTGAGGCGACCGCGGCCGCGACGGAGATCCCGCCGTTCCGGTACACGGCCGCGCTGGCCGGGCGGATCGAGGCCCGCTGGCAGGACTACTGGGAGGAGCACGGCACCTTCCACGCACCGAACCCGGTTGGGCCGCTGGCCGACGCCCAGCACCCCAGGGCCGGCGCCCCCAAGCTGTATATAGCCGACATGTTCCCCTACCCGTCCGGGTCCGGGCTGCACGTGGGCCACCCGCTGGGCTATATCAGCACCGACTGCTACTGCCGGTACCAGCGCATGATCGGCCGCAATGTGCTGCACCCCATGGGCTTCGACGCCTTCGGGCTGCCCGCCGAGCAGTACGCGGTGCAGACCGGTACCCACCCGCGCACGACGACCGAGGCGAACGTCGAGCGGTACCGCAGCCAGCTGCGCCAGCTGGGCCTGGGCTACGACGACCGGCGCAGCGTCGCCACCACCGACGTCTCGTTCTACCGGTGGACTCAGTGGATCTTCCTGCAGATCTTCAACTCCTGGTACGACCCCGAGGCGGGCGGCGGTGCCGGGAAGGCGCGCCCGATCGCCGAGCTGATCGCCGCCTTCGAGTCCGGGCAGCGGCCCACGCCGGACGGCCGGGACTGGTCGGCGCTGACCGACGTCGAGCGCCGCGCCATCATCGACGGCCACCGGCTGGCCTACGTGTCCGAGGCGCCGGTCAACTGGTGCCCCGGGCTGGGCACGGTGCTGGCCAACGAGGAGGTCACCGCCGACGGCCGCTCGGACCGGGGCAACTTCCCGGTCTTCAAGCGCAACCTGAAGCAGTGGATGATGCGGATCACCGCGTACGGTGACCGGCTGCTGGCCGACCTGGACTCGCTGGACTGGCCGGAGCCGATCAAGCTGATGCAGCGCAACTGGATCGGCCGCTCGACCGGTGCGCACATCGAGTTCCCGACCTCGGCCGGGCCGGTCCGCGTGTTCACGACCCGGCCGGACACCGTGTTCGGCGCGACCTACCTGGTGCTGGCGCCCGAGCACCAGCTGGTCGAGGAGTTGGCCCCCAACGACTGGCCGGCCGACACCAAGCCGGCCTGGACCGGTGGCCGCGACACGCCGGGCCAGGCGATCTCCGCGTACCGGGGATACTCGGCGGCCAAGACCGACGCGGAGCGGATCGCCGACGCGCGGGAGAAGACCGGCGTCTTCACCGGCGCGTACGCGACCAACCCGGTCAACGGCGCGCAGATCCCGGTGTTCATCGCGGACTACGTGCTGGGCGGCTACGGCACCGGGGCGATCATGGCGGTGCCCGGCCAGGACGAGCGCGACTGGGAGTTCGCCGAGGTCTTCGACCTGCCGATCGTGCGCACGGTGCAGCCGTCCGAGGGCTTCGACGGCAAGGCGTACACGGGCGACGGGCCGGCGATCAATTCAACCTCACCTCAGGGTTTCAGCTTGGACGGCCTGGGAGTCGTCGACGGCAAGAAGGCCATCATCGAGTGGCTGGAGGCCAACGGGCACGGGGCGGGTGCGATCACGTACCGGCTGCGTGACTGGCTGTTCAGCCGGCAGCGGTACTGGGGCGAGCCGTTCCCGATCGTGTACGACGAGACCGGCCTGCCCATCGCGGTGCCGGAGGAGATGCTGCCGATCGCGCTGCCCGAGGTGGCCGACTTCTCGCCGAAGACCTACGACCCCGACGACCCCAACACCGAGCCCGAGACGCCGCTGTCGCGCGAGCGGGGCTGGGTCGAGGTCGAGCTGGACCTGGGCGACGGGCCGAAGCGGTACACCCGCGAGACCAACGTGATGCCGCAGTGGGCCGGCTCCTGCTGGTACGAGCTGCGCTACCTGGACCCGAACAACGACCAGGCGTTCGTGGACCCGGCGAACGAGCGGTACTGGATGGGGCCGGCCGAGGGCGGCAGCGGCGGCGTCGACCTGTACGTGGGCGGCGCCGAGCACGCGGTGCTGCACCTGCTGTACGCCCGGTTCTGGCACAAGGTGCTGTTCGACCTGGGGCACGTCGCCTCGTCCGAGCCGTTCCACCGCCTGATCAACCAGGGCTACATCCAGGCGTACGCGTACACCGACGAGCGCGGCCGGTACGTCCCGGCCGAGGAGGTCGTCGAGCGCGACGGCGAGTACTACTGGAACGACGCGCCGGTCCGCCGCGAGTACGGCAAGATGGGCAAGTCGCTGCGTAACGTGGTAACCCCGGACGACATGTGCGAACGGTACGGAGCGGACACCTTCCGGGTGTACGAGATGTCCATGGGGCCGCTGGAGGTCTCCCGGCCGTGGGAGACCCGGGCCGTGGTCGGCGCCCAGCGGTTCCTGCAGCGGGTCTGGCGCGCGCTGGTCGACGAGCAGACCGGCGAGACCCGGGTCGTCGACCGGCCGGCCGACGAGGAGACCCGGCGCCTGCTGCACCGGATCATCGACGGAGTGCGCTCGGACATGGAGGGGCTGCGCTTCAACACGGCCGTCGCCAAGCTGATCGAGCTGACCAACCGGATCACCTCGATCAACGCCGACGGCACCCCGCTGGAGGTCGCCGACCCCCTGGTCCGGATGGTGGCGCCGATCGCGCCGCACGTCGCCGAGGAGTTGTGGCAGCGGCTGGGCCACGACGGCACCATCGCGTACGTGGACTTCCCGGAGGCCGACCCGGCGTTGCTGCGGGTCGAATCGGTGACCTACCCCGTGCAGGTGAACGGGAAGGTGCGCGGCCGGGTCGAGGTGGACGCGGGCGCGGAGGAGGAGGCGGTGCGGCAGGCCGCCCTGGAGGCGGTGGCCGAGGTACTGGCCGGCCGCGACCCGCGCAAGGTGATCGTGGTACCGGGGCGGATGATCAGCGTGGTGGTCTGATCCGGCCGGCGGCCTGGTCCCGGCGCATGGACGAGCGCCACCAGGCCGCCGCGCATCCGGAGACGATCAGCCCGGCACCGGCCGGGATGATCTCGAGCACGCCCAGGTGGCCCTGGCTGATCACGGCCGCCCCGATGCCGGCCCAGGTGGCCGCCGACGGGGCGGCGCCGGCCAGGGTACCGAGCAGGTAGTGGCGGGTACGCACCCCGGTGCTGCCGTACAAGTAGCTGACCAGCCCGTACGGCGCGATCGGGATGAGCCGGACCACCACCACGGCGAGCAGGCCCCGGCGGGACAGCCAGGCGTCGAACCGCGCGGCCCGGCCGCGCAGCCGGTCGGCCACCGCACCCCGGGCCAGCCACCGCGAGGCCGCGAACGCGAGGCCCGCCGCGATCAGCGCGGCGGTCAGGGCGTAGGCGAATCCGGCCACGGCGCCGAACAGCGCGCCGCAGGCCAACGAGACCGCGGTGCGCGGAACCAGGGCCAGCAGCAGCCCCGCCGCCAGCGCCACGGCCGGCACCGGCCCGAAGCGCGCGGCGGACCGGGACAGCTCCTGCAGCGGCAGGGTGTACGCGACCGCGGCCAGCGCGGCGATCACGACGGCCAGCAGGCCGACCCTCCACCACGGCGAACGGCGGAACCTCGAACCGAGCGCACCGGCCCGCGCCGGCGCGGAGGAGACCTCGCGGGTCACGCCGCCCCGACGGCCGCCAGCCGCTCGCCGCGCAGCAGCTCCGGCCAGGAGTCGTCCAGCGGCGGGAGCGCGTCCGCCCCGATCGCCCAGCGCAGCAGCAGGTCGGCCAGGGCAGGGTTGCGGGACAGGGCCGGCCCGTGCGAATAGGTGCCCACGATCCTGCCCAGCCAGGCACCCTCGGTAGCGCCGTCGTTGCCGACCCCGACCGAGACCTGGGCCAGCGGCCGGACACCCTGGCCCAAATGGGTGCGCCCGCCGTGGTTCTCGAAGCCGCTGAGCATGGGCAACCCCAGCGCGGGGTCGACCGCGCCGGCCAACTCGCCGACCGCCCGGGACGGGCCGCGATCCGAGTGCAGGTCCAGCAGGCCGAGCCCGCGGTACTGCTGCCCCTTGGCGAAGAACGAGTGACCCAGCAGCTGGTACCCGGCGCAGATGGCCAGCACGACCGCCCCGCGCTCGACGGCCCGGTACAGCCCGCCGTCGGTCATCAACCGCTGCGCGGCCAGCGCCTGTGGGCCGTCCTCGCCGCCGCCGAGCAGGTAGATGTCGCCGTCCACCGGGATCGGCTGGTCCGAGCGCACCTCGAAGCACTCCACCGGTATCCCGCGCATGCTGGCGCGGCGGGACAGGATCAGCAGGTTGCCCCGGTCGCCATAGGTGGACAGCAGGTCGGGGTAGAGCCAGACGATGCGCAGGGCCCGCTGTCCCTGGGGCATGCGGTCAGTTGACACGGTTCAGCTCCGCTCTGATGTCCTGGAACGCGCTGTAGTTGGCGATCACCTCGAGCCGCCCGGGCGGGACCGAGGCCAGCGCCTGGGCGAAGGACCGGACGTGCGTGAACGACAACCCGTTGACCTCAAGCCGTACCGCCAGGTCGAAGGCGCGGTCCCCGCTGATCAGTACGTGGCGCCCGGCCAGCGGGGAGAAGTCCACGTCGAACAGCCAGGAGGTGTCCAGCCCGTCGGGATCGCGCGCGTTGATGGACAGCAGCGTGGGCGCCGGGTCGGCCATGTCGAAGGCCTCCAGCCAGCCGGCCGGGTTCTTGGCCAGCAGCAGCCGGACCACCCTGCCGTCCCGCTCCACCTGCGCGTACCGGCCGGCGATCGAGGCGACCTCGGCGAGCCGGGGTGCGGCCTCGGCCGGCGGCACCCCGAACTCGGCGGCCACGGCCAGCGCGGTGGCCGCGTTCGCCCGGTTGACCCGGCCGGGCAGTTGCAGCCTGACCCGGTGCCGGTAGCCACGCGGATCGACCACCGCGTCGTTGTCGACGCTCCACTGCGGGGTCGGCCGGCGCAGCGAGCAGTTGGTGCAGTACCAGTCGGCGTCGGGCGCGTTCGGGCCGGAGTCGGCCAGCGGCTGCGGGCCCACGTCCACCGGCGTCTGCCCGGTCGTGCCGAGGGTCGGCTCCCCTGCGGCATGGGGCTCGATCGCGGGCATGATCAGCGTGCTCCCGGTCAGCGCGCTGGGCCGGGCCGGTGGGGTCGTGCCACCGTGGGGCGGCACCCCGCCGGGCGGGGTGGCGCCGGGCGCCTGTCCTGCGCCGGGCGAGGGGTTGCCGGGATGCGCCTGACCCTGACCCTGGTAGCCCTGATCCGGGTAGCCCTGTCCCGGATAACCGCCCTGCCCCGGGTAGTCGCCCTGCGCTGGGTAACCGGGCTGCGCTGGATAACCGGGCTGTCCGGCGTATCCGGGCTGCTGGTTGTAGCCGGCGTGCTGGTCGTAGCCGGGCTGGCCCGGCTGGGTGCCGTGGTCCGGCTGTGCGCCGTAGCCCGGTTGTGCGCCGTAGCCCGGCTGCGCCGAGTTCGGCGCGGCGCCGGCCGCGCCCTGGGGTGCCCAGGGCGACCCGCCGGGCGGCGGCGGCCACGCGGACGGAGCACCGGGCGCCTGGGCCGGCGCCTCCGGCCACGCCTGCCCGCCGGGCGGCATGCCCGGTGCGCCCGGGTATCCGGCCGGCGGCCCCGCCGGCGGCCCGGCCTGGGGGCCCTGACCGGAACGGCCGGGAACGGACTCCGGGGTGGGCGCGCTCGCCGGGGCGGCCATGGTCACGCCCGCTCGCGCGATGGCGCCGCCGCACTCCGGGCAGACCCACGAGTCGTCGTGCCAGCGCTGTCCGGCCGCCACCCAGGTGACCTGGTTGGATTCGGCCGCCGCCCAGACCACCATCGGGTCGTCGGCGTTGGCCACCAGGCGGACGTGCCGGCCGCGCAGGGTGTCCCGCCACAGCTGGGCCATCATCGCCACTTCCTTGGCCCGGTCCAACTGGTCCCGGCTCAGGTTGAGCAGCGCGACGACCCGGGGTTGAGTGGCGTCCAGCACCTGCGGCAGGTAGTGCTCATCGGTCTCGAGCACCGCGTACGGCGTATCGCCCGCCTTGGCCAGCGCGGACGTGTGGCCGGTGGGCATGTTGGCGCCGTAGGAGTTGGTGGCGACCGAACCCAGTACGCCCATGGCGGCGGTGGCCAGCCGGGTGGTGGTGGTCTTGCCATTGGTGCCCGAGATGAGCGCGATCTGCCGGCCGTTGGCCAGATGGGCGAGCAGGTTGGGATCAATCATGAGGCCCAGCCGGCCACCGATGACGGATCCGTCGCCCCGTCCGGTGGCGCGCGACAGCGCCGCCGCCCCCTTGGATACAGAGGTGGCGAGCTTGGCTCGGAGGGGTTTCCGCGTCGTCACGCGGGCAAGCGTATCGGAACCGCCTGCCCGATAATGCCAGTCCAACCCCGAACGCTGGTTGCCCTACGGCGCGTTGCCGTCGGGCCACGGTGGCCGAGGGCGGTGAGCCGTCCGCACCGGTTCACCCGCTCTCCCGCATCCCTCCTCCACCGGCGGCTTCCGGCGCCCTCCACCTCCCTCCCCGGCCGCCCCTCCGATAGCGGAGGGTCATGCCCGAGTGAACGTTTTGTAGGCATTCCGGGGCTGGGTCTGAGCGTGTCGGATAGCTGATCAAGAATGCCGAGGGCTCCCGCCCTCCACCGGAATCCACCGGCTCTGAGCTGCTCATTTGGGCGCTCGCGCCGCGCCGACACGGCGATTTTTTCGTTGACGGTGGAGGGAAGTGGAGTACAGTGGGGCGCACTGGCAGGGCTGGGAGGTTCGGCCGGTCCCGGGGGGTCGGGCGTCAGGGGGTGGGCCGTGTTTTTAGGCACCCATACTCCGCGCCTGGATGAAAAGGGCCGGTTGATCCTCCCCGCCAAGTTTCGGGACGAGCTGGCGGGAGGTGTCGTGATCACTAAGGGGCAGGAGCGCTGTCTGTATGTGTTCCCGATGCCGGAGTTCCAGCGGATCGCGGGCCAGTTGCGGGACCAGCCGATGACTCACAAGGCCGCCCGGGCCTACAGCCGGGTGTTCTTCGCCAGCGCACACGACGAAGTGCCCGACAAGCAGGGCCGGGTCACCATCCCCGGTCACCTGCGGGAGTACGCCGGGCTGAGCCGCGAGCTCGTGGTGATCGGAGCGAGCAGCCGGGTCGAGATCTGGGACAAACAGTCGTGGGAAAGCTACCTCGCCGAGAGTGAAGAGGACTTCGCTGGCATCGAGGAGGGGGTGCTACCCGGCGGGCTGTAGCGATGTTCCGCCGCCGTACCGCGAGATCTCCAGCCGCTCGCCTTCCTGACGTCACTTCCCCGGCGCCAGGTGGGTAGAGCGGATGGGGATCTGACGGTACGGCGCTGCGGAAACGTCGTGCGGAGTGACCGCGAATCACGCCGTACGGCCCGGGGGCGTGGCGAACCTACACGGTGGCCACGAAAAGCTCGACAGGGGGTCGGCAATGGGGGGACTGCGCCCGGATGGGCGCCTGGGCGGGCCGGCCCGCGAGGAGCCGAGCAAGCACGTTCCCGTGCTCCTCGAACGCTGTCTCGAGCTGCTCGCCCCGGCCCTCGACGCGCCCGGCCGCTCCGGCCGGGACGCGGTGCACCTCGACGCCACCCTCGGGCTGGGTGGGCACGCCGAGGCGGTGCTCGAGAGGCATCCCCATCTGGTACTGGTCGGGCTGGACCGGGATTCGGCGGCGCTGCGGATCTCAGGCGGGCGGCTGACCCGGTATGCCGGGCGGACGCACCTGGTGCACGCCGTGTATGACGAGTTGCCCGAGGTGCTCGACGACCTGGGGCTGCCCGAGCTCGACGGGGCGCTGTTCGATCTCGGAGTCTCGTCCATGCAACTGGACGAGGCCGAGCGGGGCTTCGCCTACGCCCAGGACGCACCCCTGGACATGCGGATGGATCCGACCACCGGGATCACCGCCGAAGAGGTGATCAACACCTACGAGGCCGGTGACCTCGCCCGCGTCCTGCGGGTGTACGGCGAGGAGAAGTTCGCACCCCGGATCGCCTCGGCGATCGTCAGGGAGCGGGGGCGGGGCCGGATCACGTCCAGCGCCCGCCTCGCCGAGCTGGTCCGGGACTCGATTCCGGCGCCGGCCCGGCGCACCGGCGGGCACCCGGCCAAGCGCACCTTCCAGGCGCTGCGCATCGAGGTCAACGGGGAGCTGGACGTGCTGCGCAGGGCGCTGCCCGCCGCGCTGGACCGCCTGGCGATCGGCGGCCGGATGGCGGTGATGTCCTACCACTCGCTGGAGGACCGGATCACCAAGCAGTCGATGGCGGAGCGGGCGCGGTCCACCGGCCCGGTGGATCTGCCGGTCGAACTGCCCGGCACCGGCCCGCGGCTGCGGCTGCTGACCCGGGGGGCGGAGCTGCCCAGCACCGAGGAGGTGGCAGCCAACCCGCGCTCGGCCTCGGTGCGGCTGCGGGCGGCCGAGCGTATTGACGAACGTAAGAGAACACCGGTCAAGGCACTGCACCAACCGGCCGTGCGTGGGGGTCTCGCGCGGCCGGCCAACCAGGCCAACCAGAGGGAAACCGAGCAGGGGGAGGGGCCATGAGGGAGTCGACCGCGACGACCACCCGTCGCAGCCCAGCACGTAAGACGGATCGAGGGGGTCCACCGGGCGACCGGCGGGCCGGCACACAGAGCAGGCAGTACGCGACCCAGGGGGCCACCGCCCTGGCGCCGGTGAACGCGCCGGCACCGGCGTCGACCAAGCGCGCCGGGGAGCGCGGCCGGCTGAGGGTGGCGCCGCCGGTGCCGGTGAGCGCGCCCCGGGCGCCGTTCGTGGCGCTCGTGCTCGTCGTGGTGGTGGCCGGGGTGCTGGGCATCCTGGTGCTCAACACGAAGATCAACGAGAACGCCTTCCGGCTCTCTCACCTGCAGGACCAGCAGAACACCTTGGACGAGCAGGAGCAGCAGCTCAACGAGCAGCTGGCGGACGACTCGTCGCCGACCAACCTGGCCGCCCTGGCCCACGCTCAGGGCATGGTCAGCGCCGGCCAGCCGGCGTACATCACCCTGCCCAACGGCACCGTGATCGGCATGCCGCAGCCGGCCAACGGGATGCCGAACCCCACCGCCCAGCAGGCCGGCACCGGCCAGGCGCTGTCCACCAGCGGGGCGGGGCACTGAGCCGTGCCGTCCCGCCGCACCGACCCACCCCATGGCCAGTCGTCCGGCCGTCGACAGTCGAGCCGGCAGCCGCCGGAGCCGAACGTGCTGCCGCTGCGCGACCGGTCGTCCGGCGACACCCCGGGCGCGGGTACCGCCCGCTCCACCGGTGGTACCCCTCGCTCGGCCGGTGGCCGCGGTGGCATCTCCGAGGCCCGCAGGTACTCCCCCCGGGGCCGGACGGTACGTGAGGGGGCCGGCCGGGACCCGTTCCGGCCCGCCCTCGAACTGCTGCGCAACGACCCGGTGGACGACGGCCCGGCCCGCCCCCGGCCGGCGAAGCGCGCCGCCGACGGACGGTCCACCGGTGGGGGCCGGCAGGCCGGTGCCGGGCGGCAGGCGAGCACCACGCGCCAGGCGAGCACGCGTGGCCGGCAGGGCACCACTGGCCGGCAGGGCACCACCGGCCGGCAGAGCACCGGCACCACCGGCCGGCAGGGCACGGGGACCACCGTCCGGCAGGGCAGCGCCGTTCGGCAGGGGGGTGGCGCACAGCGCCGGCGGGCCAGCCTGCCGCCGACCACGCGCCGGATCGCCACCAAGCGCGGCCCCACGCCGCGCCGGCCGGTGCGCAAGCCGAAGCGCCCGCCGCGCCTGGCCGAGCCGGGCCGCCGGCTGCGCGCCGGTACCGCGGTCGTGCTGGTGCTGTTCGCGATCATCGCGGGCCGCCTGGTCATGCTCCAACTCACCGACGCCCGCTCGTACGCGCTCACCGGGCTGCACGACCGGTTGATCAGCCAGCCGCTGTTCGCCCAGCGTGGGACGATCTTCGACCGCGACCACCAGGTTCTGGCGCAGGGCGTGGACGCCAAGTATGTCTTCGCCGACCCGTCGCAGATCCCGGCCAAGGACGTGCAGTCGATCGCGAACACGCTGCGCGACCTGCTCGGCGTGCCGAACTCGGAGCTGATCCCGAAGCTGAGCCGCAAGACCCGGGCGGACGGCAGCAAGGACGAGTTCGAGTACCTGGCCCGGGGCGTGGACGTCTCGGTCGCCAATGCGGTGATGGCCCGCAACCTGCCGGGAATTGGCGCGGCGCACGACGAGAAGTTCGAGGTGCCCGGGCACGACCTGGCCGCGAACCTGGTCGGCTTCGCCAGCAGCGACGGCGCGCCCGGGGACAGCCTGACCGGCCGGGTCGGGCTGGAGGAGAGCTACAACAACCTGCTCTCCGGTACCGATGGGAAGCGCACGTTCGAGGTGGGGCAGGGCTCCCTGGACGCGGCCATCCCGGGCGGGTACGACGAGACCACGCTCGCGAAGCCGGGCAGTTCCCTGGAGCTGACCGTCGATCGCGACCTGCAGTACGAGTTCCAGCAGGTGCTCACCAAGGAGATGGACGCCAACCACGCCGACTTCGGCTCGGCGGTGGCCATCGACGTCCACACCGGCGAGGTGCTGGCGCAGGCCAGCTACCCCAGCTACGACGCCGACAACCCCGGCGACTCCACGGCCGCGCAGCGGCTGGACGCGAACACCCAAATCGCGGTGGACCCGGGCTCGATCCACAAGGTGATCACGCTGGGTGCCGCTCTGCAGAGCGGCGCGATCCAGCCGAACACGACGATCACGCTCCCGGGTAGTTCGATCGTCAAGGGCGGCGTGACCTACACGGACACCACCCCGCTGTCCCGCGGCACCAAGATCACTCTGCCGGGCATCCTGGCCTACTCGTCGAACGTGGGCGCGATCAGCGTGGCGGACAAGATGTCCCCGCAGACGCTGTATAACTACCAGCTCAAGTTCGGGCTGGGTAAGCCGACCGGAGAGGGCATGCCGGGCGAGTCAGCGGGCCTGGTCCAGCCGCCGTCCAACTGGAGCGGCTCCAGCTACGGCTCGATCCCGATTGGTCGTGGCGTTTCGACCACTCCGCTGCAGATGGCAGCCGTGTACGCGACAATTGCCAATAATGGGGTATATATCCAGCCGCACCTCGTCAAGGGCACGATTACCCCCGACGGCAAGAGCCACCCGGCCGCGGCGCCGCAGACTCACCAGGTGCTGACTCCGCAGGTCGCCGCGACACTACGTCATGATCTGGAGGCGGTGGTGACCGCGAAGGGTGCGACCGGGCGCAAGGCGGCGATACCGCAGTACCGGGTGGCCGGCAAGACCGGCACCGGTGGCCTGGTGAAGGACGGGTCGTACGCGCCCGGCGAGGTGGCCTCGTTCATCGGCATGGCACCCGCGGACGCGCCCCAGTACGTGATCGCGGTGTTCGCGCACAGCCCCACCAACGGCGTGGGCAGCGAAGACGTGTCCGCGCCGACGTTCCAGCAGCTGATGTCGTTCACGCTCCAGCATTACGGGGTGGCGCCGACCGGTACCGCGGTGCCGACGTTCACTTTGACCCAATGACGCGACGTGTACCGCCCTGCGCTCACCGCTCACCCGGGGCGGGTAGGGTCTGACGCCGTGCCCGGCTATCCGCGTCCCCGCACGGTGCCCCCGCGCCCGCTCACCGACCTCGCCGACCTGCTCGCCGCGGAGATCGGCGGGGCGGCCGACCCCGGCACCCTGGTCAGCGGAGTCACCCACGCCAGCGACGCGGTGCGGCCCGGTGACCTGTTCGCCGCGCTGCCGGGCACGAAGGTGCACGGCGCCCGGTTCGTGCCGGCGGCGGCCGAGGCCGGCGCGGTGGCGGTGTTCACCGATCCGGCCGGTGTCGAGGCCGCCGAGCGGGCGGGCCTGCCGGCGCTGATCGTGCCGGAGCCCCGGGCGCTGCTCGGCCGGGTCGCCGCCGAGATCTATGACCGGCCGACCGAGAAGCTGACCGTGATCGGGATCACAGGTACCGCGGGCAAGACCTCCACCGCGTACCTGATCGAGTCCGGGCTGCGGGCCGCCGGCCTGTCCACCGGCCTGATCGGCACGGTGGAGACCCGGCTGGGCGACTTCGTGATCGACTCCGAGCGGACCACTCCGGAGGCCGGTGACCTGCAGGCGCTGTTCGCCGTCGCGGTGGAGCGGGGGATCGCCGCTGTGGTGATGGAGGTGTCCAGCCACGCGCTGGCCCTGGGCCGGGTGGAGGGCACCGCGTTCACGGTGGGCGGGTACACCAACTTCGGCACCGATCACCTCGACTTCCACGCCACGATCGAGGAGTACTTCCAGGCCAAGGCGATGCTGTTCGACGGGCGCTGCCAGTACGAGGTGATCAACCTGGACGAGGAGGCGCTGCGGCCCCTGCTGCGCCCGTCCACGATCACCTATTCGGCGGCCGGCGACCCGGCCGCGACCTGGCGGGCCACCGGGATCGAGTCCTCGGGCTTCGGGCAGCGGTTTCGGGCACACGGGCCGGGCGGCACGGAGGTCGACGGCGCGGTGTCCCTGCCCGGCCGGCACAACGTGGCCAACGCGCTGCTGGCGCTGGGCAGCCTGGTCGCCGCCGGGGTGGCGGCCGAGGTCGCCGCGATCGGCATCGCGGCCTGCCCGGGCGTACCGGGGCGGCTCGAGCGGGTCGCCGCGCCCGGCCCGGTGGTCGGGGTGGTCGACTACGCGCACAAGCCGGACGCGATAGTGGCCGCCCTGGCCGCTCTCCGGCACCCGGACGCCGGACGGCTCATCTGCGTGATCGGTGCCGGGGGAGACCGGGACCGGGGCAAGCGGCCGATCATGGGTCGGGCCGCGGCCGAGGGCGCCGATCTCGTACTGGTCACCGACGACAACCCGCGTACGGAGGACCCGGCCCTGATCCGCGCCGAGGTGCTGCGGGGCGCCGAGGCGGTGCCCGGCGCGCGGGTGATCGAGGTGCCCGGCCGGCGCCAGGCCATCGCCGAGGCGGTCGCTCGCGCCGAGCCCGGTGATGTCGTGGCGCTGCTGGGTAAGGGCCACGAGCGGGGTCAGGAGGTCGACGGCGAGGTACACCCGTTCGACGACCGGATCGAGCTCGCGCGGGCGCTGACCGAACGGTTCGGCGACGAATCCGGGCAGCCCGGCCAGGACGGTTCCGGGCCCGGGGGAGAGGCGGCACGCGACGGCGGCCGGAGTCAGGAGGCACGATGATCCCGATGAGGCTCGACGAGATCGCGGCCGCGGTCTCCGGCCGGCTGGCCGGGGCCGACCCGGCGGCGACGGTGACCGGCACGGTGGAGTTCGACTCCCGTGAGATCGGCGCCGGCGGACTGTTCGTGGCGTTCCTCGGGGAGAAGGCGGACGGGCACGACTTCGCCCCCACCGCGATGGCCGCGGGCGCCACCGCGGTGCTCGGCACCCGCGAGTTGCCCGGCGTGCCGATGGTGATCGTGTCCGATCCGCTGGCCGCGATGGCCGCCCTGGCCCGGGCGGTGGTGGACCGGCTGCCCGAGCTGACGATCGTGGGCCTGACCGGCTCGTCCGGCAAGACCACCACCAAGGACCTGATCGCGCAGCTGACCGCGCGGCTGGGCCCGACCGTGGCGCCGGCCGGCTCGTTCAACAACGAGCTGGGCCACCCGTACACGGTGCTCAAGGCGGATGCGGGCACCCGGTACCTGGTGCTGGAGATGGGCGCCCGCGGGATCGGGCACATCCGGTACCTGACGCAGGCGGCACCGCCGAACGTCGGCGTGGTACTCAACGTCGGCGTGGCGCACATCGGCGAGTTCGGTTCCCAGGACCAGATAGCGGTCGCCAAGGGCGAACTGGTCGAGGCGCTGGAGCCGGACGGGCTCGCGGTGCTCAACGCGGACGATCCCCGGGTGGCGGCCATGGCGGCCCGTACCTCGGCCCGGGTGGTGCTCGTCGGCGAGTCGGAGCAGGCGCGGCTGCGGGCCGAGGACGTCCGCCTCGACGACCGGGGGCGCGCCTCGTACACCCTGGTCACGCCGGAGGGCGGCGCGCCCGTGCGGCTCGGGGTCACCGGCCGCCATCAGGTCGCGAACACGCTGGCGGCGGCGGCGGTCGCCCGCGAGCTGGGTGCGTCGACGGCCGATGTCGCCGAGTGGCTCGGCGAACTGCGGCTGGTGTCCACCCGAAGGATGGATGTTTTCGATCGTGCCGACGATGTCACGGTCATTGACGATTCGTACAACGCCAATCCGGCCTCGACCTCGGCGGCGCTCCGGGCGCTGATCGACATGGTGCGTGGCAGGCGCGGCGACGCCGAGCGGGCGGACGGGGCCGCCGCGCGGGGCATCGCGGTGCTGGGCTACATGGCCGAGATGGGCGAGTACGAGCGGTCCGGCCACGAGGAGGTCGGGCGCCTGGCCGCCGAGCTGGGCGTCGATCTACTGATCGTGGTCGACCAGCAGGCCGCGCCGATCCACGACGGAGCGGTCGCGGTGGCGAATTGGGGAGGGAAGTCGGTGCAGGTGACCGATCAGGACGCCGCCGTCGCGCTGCTGCGCGACGAGCTGCGCGCTGGCGACGTCGTACTCGTGAAGGGCTCGCGGTACCGCACCTGGGCGGTCGCGGACGCGCTGCGTGCCCCGGAGGAGCCGGACCACGCGGAGAGCCTCTCGTGAGGTCCGTCATCGTGGCGGCCTGCGTGGCCTTCGTGCTGTCCCTGTTCGGGACGCCGTTCGCCATCAGGGGATTCACCAAACTCAAAGCGGCTCAACCGATCCGGGACATCAATGTGTCCCACTCGGGCAAGCGCGGCACGCCGACCATGGGCGGCGTGGTGTTCATCATCGCCACGGTGGTCGCGTACTTCGCCGGCCATCTGGTGCTCAAGACGCTGCCGGACAAGCAGATCGTGCCGCCCAGGCCGACCGTTACCGGTCTGGTGCTGCTCGGCCTGATGGTGTTCTGCGGCGGCATCGGCTTCATCGACGACTTCCTGAAGGTGCGCAAGCGCAACAGCCTCGGGCTGAACAAGCGCGGCAAGCTGATCCTGCAGGTGATCGTCGGCGCCGTGTTCGGCATCGTCGCGCTGTACTTCCCGGCGACCAACGGGCAGACGGTGGCCAGTACCGACATCTCGTTCGTGCGGGACATCCACGCGGCCAACATCGGCAAGGTCGCCGCTGTCGTGCTGTTCGTGGCGGTGATCATGTCCACCACCAACGGCGTGAACCTCACCGACGGCCTGGACGGCCTGGCCACCGGCGCCTCGGTGATGGTGATCGGCGGGTACATGCTGATCGCGTTCTGGCAGTACCGGCACTGGTGCGCCGACCCCACCGCGCCCGGCTTCACTCCCTCGTACTGCTATCAGGTCCGAGATCCGCTGGAGATCGGGCTGATCGCCGGGGCCGCGGCCGGGGCCCTGTTGGGATTCCTGTGGTGGAATGCGTCCCCGGCCCGGATCTTCATGGGAGACACTGGGTCCATGGCGCTGGGCGGGCTGATCGGCGGCCTGGCCATCGCCACCCGTACCGAGCTGCTGCTGCTGGTCATGGGCCTGCTGTTCGTCATCATCACGATGTCGCTGATCATCCAGATCATCTCGTTCCGGACGACCGGCAAACGGGTGTTCCGGATGTCGCCGCTGCACCATCACTTCGAGCTCGCTGGCTGGAGTGAGGTCAATATCGTGATCCGGTTCTGGATCATCGCGGGCATCGGGGTGACGGTGGCGCTCGGCCTGTTCTACGGCGACTTCCTAAGGAACCTCTATTGAGCCGAGTACTGGTCGGTGGCGCCGGGGTGGCCGGCGTGGCCGCGGCGCGCGCCCTGCTGGCCAGGGGCGCGACCGTCACCGTGGTGGCGGCCGCGCCGTCGCCCGGCGCAGATGAGCTGGCCGCCTCGGGCGTGCGCGTGGTGATCGCCGATCCGGCACCGCTCGAGCTGCTGGACGAGGCGGACGAACTGGTGGTTTCCCCCGGCTTCGCGCCGCACCATCCGCTGGTCACCGCGGCGGCCGACCGGGGCCTGGAGGTCTACAGCGAACCCGAGCTGGCCTGGCGGCTGCGGGGCCCGGGCGCCCCGGCCTGGCTGGGCATCACCGGTACCAACGGCAAGACCACCACCACCACGATGCTCGCGGCCATCCTGACCGCGGCCGGCAGGTCCACCGCGGCCCTCGGGAACATCGGCGAGCCGCTGGTGTACACCAGCGACCCCGACGGCCGGTACGAGGTGCTGGCCGTCGAGCTGTCCAGCGCCCAGCTGCACTGGTCGCGCGACCTCGCTCCGCAGGCGGGCGCGCTGCTCAACCTGGCCGACGACCACCTGGACTGGCACGGCTCGTTCGAGGCGTACGCCCGGGCCAAGGAGGCGGTCTGGCGGGCCGCGACGCCGGAGCGCGGCGGCGTGGCCGTGGGTAACCTCGACGACGTACGGGTGGCCAAGGCACTGGCCAGGGTCACCGGGCGCACCATCGGCTTCACCCTCGGCGATCCGGCCGCCGGCCAACTCGGCGTGCGCGACGGCTGGCTGTACGACGAGGCATTCGGCGCCGGGCGCCTGATCGAGACCCGAGCGATCCGGCCGCCGGGCGCGCACAACGTGAGCAACGCCCTGGCCGCGGCCGCGCTGGCGCTGTCCTATGGGGTGGATTCCGCGGCGGTACGCGACGGGCTGGCCGGGTACCGGCCGGAGCCGCACCGCAACGCCTACGTGGACACCGTCTCCGGGGTGGACTACGTGGACGACAGCAAGGCGACCAACCCGCACGCGGCGTACGCCTCGCTGACCGCGTACCCGCGCATCGTCTGGGTGGCCGGCGGTCAGCTCAAGGGTGTGGACGTGTCCGACCTGGTGGCCAGCGTGGCCGATCGGCTCACCGGCGCGGTGCTGCTGGGCGTCGACCGGGCCGAGGTGGCACAGGCATTGGCGCGACACGCCCCGCGGGTACCGGTGGTGGATGTGGCCAGCGTCGATGATGGTGCGATGGCGGAGGCGGTGCGCGCGGCGACCGAGCTGGCGCGCCCCGGCGACACGGTGCTGTTGGCCCCCGCCGCCGCCTCGCTGGACATGTACGCCAGCTATGCCCGGCGCGGGGACGCGTTCGCCGCGGCGGTGCGGGACCTGGTGACCCAGACCGGGGAGCCGATCGAGGACCGGGAGCTGGAACGGCACGGGGGAGGTAGGCAGGCCACATGACCGCCGAGGTCGAGGCGGGTGCGCGTTCCCGCGACTGGAACCGGGCCCGGATGCGTTCCGGCCCGCTGGCCGCGCTGCGCGGGGTGCTTGCCCGGCCGCTGGCCTCGTACTACCTGCTGCTGTCCAGTTCCGGCCTGCTGCTGGTGATCGGCCTGGTCATGGTGTTCTCGGCGACCAGCGTGCAGTCGTACGCCGACGGTGGCAACGCGTACCAGCAGGTCACCCGGCAGACCCTGTACGCGCTGATCGGGCTGGTCGCCTTCTGGATCTTCCAGCGGCTGCCGGTGGACACCTACCGCTCGTTGGGTAAGCCCCTGCTGATCGTCTCGATCGCGTTGCTGGCCCTGCTGGACCTGCTCAGCCTCGCCTCCCGGATCGGCGTGCTGTCCAGCCCCGGGATCGGCCCGCTGCTGCACGCGGACGAGCTGAACAGCAACTGGCTGTACATCGGGCCGCTGCAGATGCAGCCGTCCGAGCTGGCCAAGCTGGCGCTGACCCTGTGGGGCGCCGGGGTGCTGGAGGCCAAGGGAGCCGCCGTCGCGCACTGGCGGCAGCTGGCCCGCCCGCTGTTCCCGGTGGCGGCGGTGATCGTGCTGATGGTCGGCATCAACGATCTCGGCACCACGCTGTGCCTGATGATCCTGTTCCTCGGGCTGCTCTGGGCGGCCGGGGTCCGGTGGCGGGTGTTCGCCGGGCTCGGCGCGCTCGGGCTGGCCGCGGTCACCGTCCTCATCCTGACCGTGTCCTACCGGGTGGCCCGGATCACCACGTTCGCCGGCCACGGCAGCGCCAGCGCCCAGGACTCCACCGGGTACCAGGGGCTGCACGGCCTGTACGCGATCGCCGACGGCGGCTGGTTCGGGGTGGGGCTGGGCGAGAGCCGGCTCAAGTGGGGCTGGCTGCCCAACGCGCACAACGACTTCATCTTCGCGATCATCGCCGAGGAGTTGGGCGTGGTCGGCTGCTTCGTGGTGCTCGGCCTGCTGGCGGTGCTCGCGTACACCGGGCTGCGGATCGCCCGGCGCTCCAGCGACCCGTTCCGTCGAATGGTGGCCGCGGCGATCACCGTGTGGCTGGTCGGCCAGGCCACGATCAATATCGGTGGGGTGGTAGGACTGCTGCCCATCACCGGCCTTCCGCTGCCGTTCATCTCGGCCGGCGGTACCGCCCTGATCGTCACGCTCGCGGCGGTAGGGCTGCTCGCCTCGTTCGCCCGCGCCGAGCCGGACGCCGCCCGTGCCCTGCATGCACGTCCGTCGGACCGGTGGGTACGACTACTCTGGGCGCCGTTGCCGCCGCTGCCAAGATCTCGGCGGGCTGCCCGGAAGCGCACGGTGAAGAACGCGGTGAGAAGAGGAGCCAAGAATGGCGTGGGATAGGCCGGTCGGGTCCGGCCAGGCGAGCTACCCGAATCCGAACTCCCCGGATCCGGGCTACTCGAACCCGGGCTACCAGAACCCGGGTTACCAGAACCCGGGCTACTCGAACCCCGGCTACCAGAACCCGGCTCCCCCGACTCAGGGCTACCCGAACCCGGCCCCGCCGGCTCAGGGCTACCCGAACCCGGGTTACCAGGACCAGGGCTATCCGAACCAGGGCTATCCGAACCAGGGCTATCCGAACCAGGGTTACCAGAACCCGGGTTATCCGGAGCCGGGCTACCAGAACCCGAGCCAGCAGAAGCCCCAGGTGAGGTCGGTGGTGCTGGCCGGCGGCGGTACCGGAGGGCACATCTACCCGCTGCTCGCCTTCGCCGACTGCCTGCGTCGTCACGACCCCGGGGTGCGGATCACCTGCCTCGGCACGCCGCGCGGGCTGGAGAACGACATCATTCCGCCGCGCGGCTATGACCTGCGACTGGTACCGGCGTACCAGCTCCCCCGGTCGATCAACATGAACCTGGTCCGCACGCCCGACCGGATGTGGCGGGCGTCCAAGGCCACCCGGGCGGTGCTCGACGAGGTCGACGCCGACGTGGTGGTCGGGTTCGGCGGGTACGTCTCGGTGCCGGCCTACCTGGCGGCCTGGCGCCGGCACACGCCGATCGTGATCCACGAGGTGAACGTGCCGGTGGGCGTGGCCAACAAGATGGGCATGCGCTTCACCGAGCACGTGGCGGCCGGGTTCCCGCACCAGCTCCAGCAGATACCGGCGCTGGCCAACGCGCGGGTGACCGGGGTGCCGCTGCGCGAGCAGATCTCCCGGCTCGACCGGTTCGCGCTGCGGGCCCGGGCCCGGGCCTACTTCGGGCTCGACCCGAACCTGCCGGTGCTGTTCGTCTTCGGCGCCTCGCAGGGCGCCCGGTCGATCAACCTGGCCATGGCCGGGGCCGCGAAGGCGCTGTCCTCCTCCGGCATCCAGGTCATCCACATCATGGGTGCCCGCAACGAGCCGGTCGAGATCCCGTCGGACCTGCCGGTGCCGTACCGGACCATGACCTTCCTGTCCGAGATGGAGCTGGGGTACGCCGCGGCGGACCTGGCCCTGTGCCGGGGCGGTGCCATGACGTGCGCGGAGACGGCGGCCGTCGGCATGCCGGCCATTTACGTTCCGCTACCCTACGGCAACGGGGAGCAGCGCCGGAACGCGCTGCCCGTGGTGCAGGCGGGCGGCGGGGTCCTGGTGGACGACTCCGAACTCAGCCCTGCGTGGATCGAAAGGACGGTGATTCCGTTGATGCGCGATCCCGGACGGCTGGCGGCGATGTCCCGCGCCGCGGCGAGCTACGGGCGGCGCGACGGAGACGAGGCCCTGCGCTCGTACGTCTACGAGGTGGTCGGAGCGTGAGCACCAAGACCAACCAGATCGAGCGGGAGCTGACCGCCGAGGACCTGGGGCACGTGCACCTGATCGGGGTGGGCGGCGTGGGCATGAGCGGCCTGGCCCGGCTCCTGCTCACCCGGCACATTTCGGTCTCGGGCAGCGAGCTGCGCGAGTGGCCGACGCTGGCCGGGCTGCGGGCGCTGGGCGGCACGATCTACATGACCCACGAGGCGTCCAACCTGGACGGCGTGGACACGGTCGTGTACTCCACCGCCATCCCCGACGATCACCTGGAGATGGTCGAGGCACGCCGCCGGGGGCTGCGGATCCTGCACCGATCCGAGGCGCTGGCCGCCGCCATGACCGGCCGGCGCAGCATCGCCATCGCCGGCACCCATGGCAAGACCACCACCACCTCGATGACGACTCTGATCTTCCAGCACGCCGGGCTCGACCCGTCGTTCGTGATCGGCGGCGAGATCTCCGAGGTCGGGTCCAACGCGCACCACGGCAGCGGCGAGCACTTCGTGGTCGAGGCGGACGAGAGCGACCGCTCGTTCCTGCGCTACCACCCGTACGTCGCGATCATCACGAACATCGAGGCCGACCACCTCAACACGTACGGCGACCTGGCCGGGCTGGAGGAGGCGTTCCTGGACTTCACCAAGCTGGTGGAGCCGGGTGGCTTCGTGGTCACCTGCGCCGACGACCCCGGTGCCCAGCGGCTGGCCGTACGGGCCCGCGAGGCGGGGCAGACCGTCTACACGTACGGCGAGTCGGAGGGCGCCGACCTGCGCCTGTCCGACATCGTGACGTCCGCCAGCGGGGTGCGCTACCTGGCCACCATGGACGGGCGGTCGCTCGGCGAGATCTCGCTGCGGGTACCGGGCCGGCACATGGGGCTCAACTCCTCGGCCGCGGTGCTGACCGCGGTCAAGCTGGGCGTGCCGCTGGAGTCCATCGTGGAGGCGCTGGCCTCGTCTCCCGGCGTCCGGCGGCGCTTCGAGCTCAAGGGCACGGTCGACGGGGTCCGGGTCTACGACGAGTACGCGTACCACCCGACGTCGATGACGGCGGCCATCAACACGCTGCGGGACGTGGCCGGCGACGGCCGGCTGGTCGTGGTCTTCCAGCCGTACCGGATGTACCGCACCCGGGAGATGCAGACGGAGATCGCCGCCGCGCTCGCCCTCGCCGACGAGGTCGTGGTGCTGGAGGTCTTCGGCCCAGGCGAGGCGCGCGAGCCGGGTGAGGGCGGCGCCGCGCTGACCGCCGCGATCGACCTGCCGGCCGAGGCCAAGGTGTTCGTGCCGGAGTGGGACGAGGTGCCCGCCGAGGTGGTCCGCCGGGCCACCGCCGGCGACGTGGTGGTGACCATGGGCGCGCCGCCCATCTCGCTGATGGGTGACGAACTGCTGTCGGCACTGGCCGACCGTGCCGAAGCGGCGCCGGGGTATGCACCGCGGCACGCCGGGGGCCCGGAGGCGGCGGGTGAGCGGGCGTAGCGGACGCGGGGACGAACGCGGGGCCCGGCGCTGGACACTGGTCCGGGCGCCGGCCCAGGCGGTACCGGCATCGGTCCGCCGGTTCAACCAACGCGCCCGGGACCGCCGGCTGCAGGCCGCCGCACCGTGGCTGGCCGGGCTCGCCGCGATCGTGCTGCTCGCCCTGGTGGCCCTCGTGGTCTATCAGACCTCGCTGCTGGGCGTGCGCGACGTCGCGGTGCGGGGCAACGCCATAGTGGGCGTCGACCAGGTGCGCGCCGCTGCCGCGGTGCCGCACGGGGCGCCGCTCGCCTCGCTCGACCTGCGCGCGGTGCAGCGCCGGGTGCAGGCGCTGCCCGCCGTGGCGCGGGCCCGGGTCACCCGGCACTGGCCGTCCACCGTGGTCGTCACGGTCACCGAACGCAGCGCGGTGGCGGTCGTCGCCGCGCCCGACAAGCGGTATCAGGAGCTCGACGCGTCCGGCGTGGTGTTCCGTACCGTGCCCAGCCGGCCGGACCGGCTCCCGCTCGTGGCGCTGTCCGCGCCGGGGCCGTCCGATCCGAGTACCCGGGCGGCGCTGCGGGTGCTCGCCTCTCTCACCGGTGACCTGCGTAGCCTGCTCGGCACGCTGGAGGCCCCGTCGCCCGACGCCATCCGGCTGCGGCTGACCGACGGCCGGCAGGTGGTGTGGGGTGACGCGAACTCCGACGAGGTCAAGGCGGCGGTGGCCACCGTGCTGCTGCGCCAGCACAACGGGGACGTTATCGACGTGAGCGCACCGAACACCGCGACAGTCAATTAGCACGCGGATGCGACACGCCGAGCCCGGTCCTTGGATGGCGGGGAGGTGGCGCATACCTTGCCGAAGGAAGCAGTTGACATAAGACTAAGCCTCTAGTAAAGGGTGAGGGTTTGCTCCGGGGTCGGGGTGGAGCCGCCACCTTTGCCGTAACGAGGAGTGTCAACTGGCCCCGCTCATGCTCAAGCCCGCCGCAGGTTGCAGACCGGCCTCGGTCGAAAGGGAAGGTACCGATGACTCCACCGACGAACTATCTCGCGGTCATCAAGGTCGTCGGCATTGGCGGCGGTGGGGTCAACGCGGTCAACCGAATGATCGAGGTTGGCCTCAAGGGCGTTGAGTTCATCGCGATCAACACCGACGCGCAGGCGCTGCTGATGAGCGACGCCGATGTCAAGCTCGACGTCGGCCGGGAGCTGACCCGCGGGCTGGGCGCCGGCGCCAATCCCGACGTCGGCAAGAACGCCGCCGAGGATCACCGGGACGAGATCGAGGAGGTGCTCAAGGGCGCCGACATGGTCTTCGTGACGTGTGGCGAGGGCGGCGGCACCGGCACCGGTGGTGCCCCGGTCGTCGCGCAGATCGCCCGCAAGCTGGGCGCGCTGACGATTGGCGTGGTCACCCGGCCGTTCTCGTTCGAGGGCAAGCGGCGCCAGGTGCAGGCCGAGGCGGGCATCGAGGAACTGCGCAACCAGTGCGACACGCTGATCGTCATCCCGAATGACCGGCTGCTCGCGCTCGGCGACCGCGGGATCAGCATGATGGACGCCTTCCGGCAGGCCGACCAGGTGCTGCTCTCCGGTGTGCAGGGCATCACCGATCTGATCACCACTCCCGGCCTGATCAACCTGGACTTCGCCGACGTGAAGAGCGTGATGAGCGGGGCCGGCAGCGCGCTGATGGGTATCGGCAGCGCCCGTGGTGACAACCGGGCGGTCGACGCCGCGCAGCACGCGATCTCCAGCCCGCTGCTGGAGCAGAGCATGGACGGCGCGCGTGGCGTGCTGCTGTCCATCGCCGGCGGCTCCGACCTCGGCCTGTTCGAGATCAATGACGCCGCCCAGCTGGTCACCGACGCGGCCCACCCGGACGCCAACATCATCTTCGGTGCGGTGATCGACGACGCGCTCGGCGACGAGGTACGGGTCACCGTGATCGCGGCCGGCTTCGACGGCGGCACCCCGGCGTACAAGCCGGTCGAGCCGGTACGCAAGCAGCCGACGCCGGAGACCACCAACTCCGCGCCCACGCGTCCCCCGTCGACGCCGCCCCCGACGCCACGGCGCGTGCTGTTCGACGACGTCGACGTCCCGGACTTCCTCAAGAACGGTGCCTGACCAGGACGAGCGGCGAGCCGAGCTGGCCGCGAGCCTGGCTCGGGTCCGCCGCCGGATCGCCGACGCCTGCGCCGCCGTGGGGCGGCCTCGCGACGAGGTCACCCTGGTGGCGGTGACCAAGACGTACCCGGCGACCGACGTGCTGCACCTGGCCGGCCTGGGCGTCGGCGACGTCGGGGAGAACCGCGACCAGGAGGCGGCGCCGAAGGCGGCGCAGGTCAGGGCCGCCGGGACGGAAGTGCGTTGGCACTTCGTCGGTCAGTTGCAGCGCAACAAGGCCCGCTCGGTGGCCACGTATGCCGACCTGGTTCACTCCGTGGACAGTGTGCGCCTGGCCGGCGCCCTGGCCGAGGCGGCGGCCAGGCACCGCGAGTCCCCGCTCGACGTGCTGGTGCAGGTCAGCATCGACGGCGACCCGGCGCGCGGGGGAGCCCGGCTGGGCGGGCCGCCGGACACCGACCTGGACCAGGTGGCCGAGGCGATCGCGGTGACGCAATCGCTGCGGCTGCGTGGGGTGATGACCGTGGCTCCGGTGGACTGGGATCCGGGCGCGGCGTTCGAGCGACTGGCCGGGATAGCCGATCGGATGAGGGTCAACTACCCGACAGCCACCGTCGTCTCAGCCGGTATGAGCGCTGACGTGGAGTCCGCGGTCGAATACGGCGCGACACATGTACGCATCGGAAGCGCATTGCTCGGAAACCGGGCGTCGCTGCGGTAACCTCAAGCTCGGACACCAAACTACACGGTTGTGATTTCGCCGCTAGAGCGAGGGATCGGTCGCCGCACATGGCGTGCGATACGCGGGCGACGGGCCGATAGCGGGTTGGTGTCCAGGCGGGGCCACGCGCGGCACCGACCGGGGGCGGTGCTGAAGGGCGGAGAGGGACGACGATGGGCGCGATGCGCAAGGCGGGCGTATGGCTCGGCCTCATCGAGGACGATGAGGACCGCGGCTACGACGACGACGACTTCGAGGACGAGGTCGAAGAGGCGCCGGCTCCCGTCCGTCCCCGGGCGGCCGTCGATCGGCTGGCGGAGGCCCGCGAGGCCGGCCGCGCCGAGCGGACCGCCGTGCGCCCACTCGGGCGACCCGGGTCGCAGACCATGTCGGCCTACCCGACCCGGGACAATCTGGCACTTGCGCCACAGGTTCAGTTGCGGGAGCGTGCGGTGGTGAACGATGAGGAGGAGCGCCGGTACCAGATCACCACGCTGCATCCGACCACGTACAACGAGGCACGCACAATAGGCGAGCACTTCAGGGACGGCGTGCCGGTGATCATGAACCTCACCGAAATGGCGGAGGCAGACGCCAAACGTCTGGTTGATTTCGCGGCAGGTCTGGCGTTCGGGCTGCGCGGTACGATGGAGCGCGTGACCAATCGGGTGTTCCTGCTCTCACCGGCCAACGTCCAGGTCACAGAGGCGGACAAGGCCAGGATCGCTGAGGGCGGGTTCTTCAACCAGAGCTGAGCCAAGGGACCCCGCGGAGACGTGAAATCGATCATTGGCCAGATCGTGTATCTGGTGCTGTATTTCTTCCTTTTGACCTTGCTCGGCAGGTTCGTGATGAGTGCCGTCCTCGCCTACGGACGGCGTTGGCACCCTCGGCGGGGTGCCGCAGCAGCACTTGAGGCGGTGTGGAGCGTCACTGATCCGGCCCTCAAACCGTTGAGGCGTGTGATCCCTCCGCTTCGAGTTGGTACCGTGAGCGTTGACCTATCGGCCCTTGTGCTGCTGCTTATTCTGTACGTGCTGATGAACGTCGTGAGACGGCTGTTGATCTCCTAGGCGAACCCTGCCTTGACTGACAGCCACCTGCGGCCGCAACTGACCCGAGGAGTTTCGATGCCGCTGACCCCGGCCGACGTGCACAACGTCGCCTTCAAAAAGCCCCCTATTGGTAAGCGGGGGTATGACGAGGAGGAGGTCGACGCCTTCCTGGATGAGGTCGAGCGCGAACTTGCCCGTCTGATCGAAGAGAACAACGAGCTTCGCGCGCAGGCCGAGCGCGGTGGTGGACGCCCGAGCGCCCCCGCCGGCCCCGGCGGTGACCCCCGACTCGCCCAGGAAAACGCCGAGCTGAAGGCCCAGCTTGACCGGATCAACCGGGACAAGGCCGCGGCCGAGCAGGCCGCCCGCTCGATGCAGGCCGAGCTGGAGCAGGTGCGCAGCCAGGGCGGTGCCTCGGTGGTCGCCGGCGGCGGCGACGGTGAGCAGCAGGCACTGCGCGTGCTGATGATGGCCCAGCGCACCGCCGACGACCACGTCGCCGACGCCCGCCGGGAGGCGGACAAGCTGCTGTCCGACGCGCGCTCCAAGTCCGAAGAGGTCACCCGCGAGGCGCGGGCGAAGGCCGACGCGCTGGAGCGCGACGCCCGCCAGCGCCACCAGGAGGCCATGGGCGGCCTGGACGCCAAGCGCTCCGCGCTGCAGAAGCACATCGAGGAGCTCAAGCAGTTCGAGCGGGAGTACCGCACCCGGCTGCGGGCGTACCTCGAGAGCCAGCTGCGCGACCTTGGCGACCACGGCAAGGGCCTGGACGCCGAGCTCAACCAGGTTGAGGCTGCCAGGGTGACGGGCGGTGGACTGGCCGCCGCCGGGGCAGCATATGGTGGACGTCAAGGAATCGACAGCGCTAACAGTCGGTAATCACCACGCGTCCGGGAGGATGAGTAGTGATCGTCGGAAGCCTCCTGCTCATTCTCGTGGCTGTAGGTCTGCTTGGCCTCGGGTTGGTGCGCGGAACCAACGCGTTCCTGATCGGCTCGATCGCCGCGAGCCTGCTCGCGGCGATCCTGCTGATCGTCGGGGCGCGCCGCTCCGCCGCGAACCGTTCCGCCGTCGCCACCGGTTCGCCGGGCGGCAGCGGTGACCCCGGCTCGGCCGACACCATCACCAGCCAGTCCGCGGTGAGCACCCCCCGGACGAGCCCGGAGACGCGCGAACCGCGCAGCCAGGCGGCACCCAGGAGTTCCCGGCCGGGTGGCCCGGCCGGTGAGCGGGACGGAGCACTGGGTAGCCCCACCGGCGCCGGTGCGACCATGGTGGACGAGGCTCCCACGCAGGTGTTCATCCCCACCCAGTCCCGGGCGGGTGCCGCACCAGACGATGAGCCCGAGGCGCCGGACGGCGAGGAGTTCGCCGACGAGGACCCGGCCGACGAGCCGGCGGCCGAGCTGGTCTCGCCGCAGGACGCGGCCCGGGTGGCGCAGCTGAGCACCGAGGTGCTGGTCATCGACGGGCGTCCCCGCTACCACCACCCGACCTGCGTCCATCTGCTGGGCCGGGAGAACGAGCCGCTGCCGGTCAGCGAGGCCGTCGAACTCGGCTTCACCCCGTGCGGCCTGTGCGAGCCGGACATGGTGATGCTCGCCGAGGCGCGCAGGGCCTGACCTCCGGCCGCGCTCCCCGCAATCGCGTGAGGAGCGCTCGCCTGCGCCGGGGCCCGGCTCCGGCCGGGCCCTCCCCCAGGGCCGGGTGGGGGGTGTCGAAGTGGGCCACGACCTGACCAGTGCGCTGCTGCTGGCCTCCGCCGTGTTGCTGGTGGCCGTCGGCGCCGTCCGGGTCTCCACCCGGCTCGGGCTGCCCAGCCTGCTCGTGTACCTCGCCCTCGGTATCGCGATCGGCGAGGCCGGCCTGGGCATCCGGTTCGATGACGCGCAGCTGACCCGTACCCTCGGCACCTGCGCCCTGATCGTCATCATCGCCGAGGGCGGCCTGACCGCCCGGTGGTCGTCGCTGCGCCCGGTGCTGGGGCCCTCCGTGGTGCTCTCGACACTGGGCGTGGCGGTCAGCATCGCCGCCGTCGGCGTGGTGGCCCGGCTGGTGCTGGGCGTCGGTTGGCACGTGGCGCTGCTCTACGGCGCGGTGCTCTCGTCGACCGACGCGGCGGCCGTCTTCTCCACCCTGCGCCGGCTGCGCCTGCGTCGCCGCCCGGTCGCGGTCCTGGAGGCCGAGTCGGGCATCAACGATGCCCCCGTCGTGCTGCTGGTGACCCTGCTGTCCACCGGGGCGCTGGGCGCGCACCCGTGGTGGCAGCAGGCGCTGCTGGTCGGCTACGAGCTGGTGGTCGGCGCCGCGATCGGCCTGGCGGTCGGGCTGCTGGGGCGGTGGGCGCTGCACCGCGCCGCCCTGCCCGCCGCCGGCCTGTACCCGCTGGCGGCGATCGGGCTGGCCGTGCTCGCGTACGGTACCGGCACGATCGCGCACGCGTCCGGCTTCCTCGCCGTGTACGCGGCCGGGGTGGCGATGGGCAACGCCCGGCTGCCGCACCGGCCGGCGATCCTCGGCTTCGCCGAGGGGCTGGCCTGGCTGGCGCAGATCGGGCTGTTCGTGCTGCTCGGGCTGCTGGCCTCGCCCGGCCGGCTGGGCCACGCCGTGATACCGGCCCTGATCGTGGGGGCGGTGCTGGTCCTGGTGGCCCGGCCGCTGTCGGTGCTGGCCAGCGTCACGCCGTTCCGGATCGGCTGGCGTGAACAGGCATTCCTGTCCTGGGCCGGGCTGCGCGGCGCGGTGCCCATCGTGCTGGCCACGATCCCGCTGTCGGAGCGGGTACCGGGCGCCCGGGCGCTCTTCGACGTGGTGTTCGTCCTGGTGGTGGTCTTCACCCTGGTGCAGGGCAGCACGCTGCCGGCGGTGTCGCGGTGGCTGCGCGTCGGCGCTCCGAGCGAGGCGACCGAGCTCCTGGTGGAGACGGCCCCCCTGGAGCGGATGCGGGCCGACCTGCTGCAACTGGACGTGCCGGAGGGTTCCCGGCTGGCCGGGGTGTACCTGGACGAGCTGCGGCTGCCGGTCGGTGCGGTGGTGACGCTGGTGCTGCGCGCCGGCGCGGGCTTCGTCCCGGAGCGGCGCACCCGGCTGCGTACCGGGGACAGCCTGCTGATCGTGGCCACCGCCGAGGTACGGGACGCCGCCGAGCGCAGGCTGCGCGCGGTGAGCCGGCGGGGACGGCTGGCGCGCTGGTTCCACGAGGACGGGCGCGAGGAGTCGAGTTAGGAAAGCCCATATGTCGGGTCGATCCCTGTAAATCGTGTGGCATGTTTGTCGGTGGCGCGTACGTTCCGTATCCTTGCCAACCTCTGGAGTGCGCGGCGCCCCGCTGCGCGCCCGTTTTTGCATGTGGGGGAATGCCATGGCCGAGCGGGCATCTGCCGCGCGGAAGGCCGTATCGGGCGCGGTCGCGACAGCGGCAGCGGCAGGGACAATTGGCGCAGAAGGTTCAGCGAGGGTGGGGGAGCCCTCAACTGTCGGAAAGTCGACGGCCGGGGATCGTGCCCGTCTTCTCCCGGCGCAGCCGCCGACCGCGGCGCAGCCCCGAACGCACATCGCCTCGCCGACCGGCGAGGCGGTTACGACAACCGATCCGGCACCGCCGATCGCTGCGGAGAACGCGGCCGAGGGAGCGACGATGGGCAAGCCAGCGGACACCAAGACCACCGCTACCAAATCGACCGCCGCGGCCACCGAGGCCAAGGCCGGCAAGGCCGCGCCGAGGACCGCGCGGAGCGCGGCCGAGACCGAGAGCATTCGCGTCGCACTGCTCGCCCGCCTGGACGAGCTGAAGGAGGAGTACGACTCCACGGTCTCGGAGATCACCGAGCTCCAGCGCGACCGGCTGACCGACTCGGCCGGCGACGACCAGGCGGACACCGGCACCAAGACGTTCGAGCGTGAGCAGGAGATCTCTCTCGCCAACACCTTCCGGGAGCGGGTCACCCAGGTCGAGCGGGCGCTGGACCGGCTCGGTGAGGGCAATTACGGCTGGTGTGAGCGGTGCGGCAATCCGATCCCGGTCGAGCGGCTGGCCGCATTCCCGTCGGCTACCCTCTGCGTGACCTGCAAGCAGCTGGAGGAGCGGCGCTGAGTACCGACGGCGTGATCGACGGTGCCTCCGTGCCGGGCGAGGGGGCACCGGTGGCGGACGAGGCGGCACCGGCCGCCGTGGCGCCGTCGCGCCTGCGCGTAGCAGCGATAGGCGTCCTCGGCGCGACGATGGTGTTCGTCGTGGCCATCGACCTGCTGACCAAGTATCTGGTCACGGCGAACCTGACCGGCCACCCGCCGGTCAAGGTGTTGGGCGGCTTCTTCTATCTCGACGAAATCCGCAACAGCGGCGCGGCGTTCAGCATGGGCACCAGTCATACCTGGGTGTTCCCGCTGGTCACGGTCGTCGTGGTGTGCTGGATCGGCTGGCTCGCCCGGCGGCTGCGGTCGATCCCCTGGGGGATCGGGCTCGGCCTGGTGCTCGGTGGCGCGCTGGGCAACCTCGGTGACCGGGTGTTCCGGGCGCCGGGCTTCCTCGAGGGGCACGTGGTCGACTTCGTCAGCCTCTTCGGCCCCAACGGTGCACACTGGCCGATCTTCAACCTGGCCGACGCCTCGCTGTGCTGCGGCGTGGTGCTCGCCGTGCTGCTGGAGTTGTTCGGACGGCGCCGGGACGGCGGCCGCGTACGCGGTACGGAGCAGCGTGGCGAACACTGACGGAGATCGCCGGCTGATGCCGGTGCCGGACGGGCTGGACGGGATGCGGCTCGACCAGGCGGTGTCCCGCATGTTCGGGCTGTCCCGTACCGCCGCCGCGGCGCTGGTCGAGGCAGGCGACGCCGTTCTCGACGGGCAGTCGCGCCCCAAGTCGGACAAGGTGAGCGCCGGTTCCTGGCTGGAGATAACCCTGCCGCCGGCGCCGGGCGCGGCGGTGGCCGTCGTGCCGGAGCCGGTGGACGGGCTGCGCATCGTGTACGCCGACGACGACATCGTCGTGGTGGACAAGCCGGTCGGCGTGGCTGCCCATCCCAGCCCAGGCTGGACCGGGCCGACCGTCGTGGCCGGCCTCGCGGCGATGGGTCAGCGGGTCGCCACGAGCGGCGCGGCCGAGCGGCAGGGCGTGGTGCACCGCCTGGACGTTGGCACCACCGGGTTGATGGTGGTGGCCAAGAGTGAGGTGGCCTACAGCGTCCTGAAGCGCGCGTTCAAGGTGCGTGAGGTGGACAAGCGGTACCACGCACTGGTCCAGGGCCACCTCGACCCGTTGCGCGGCACCATCGACGCGCCGATCGACCGGCACCCGAGCCATGACTACAAGTTCGCGGTGGTGTCGGGCGGCAAGCCCAGCGTGACCCACTACGACACGGTCGAGGCGTTCGCGTCGGCCAGCCTGGTCGACGTGCGCCTGGAGACCGGCCGTACCCACCAGATCCGGGTGCACTTCTCGGCGCTGCGCCATCCGTGCGTGGGTGACCTGACCTACGGTGCCGACCCGACCCTGGCCGCCCGGCTGGACCTGACGCGGCAGTGGCTGCATGCTCGGGAGCTGTCGTTCGAGCACCCGAGCACGGGCGAGCGGGTGAGGTTCGTCAGCGAGTACCCGGACGACCTGCGCCACGCGCTGGCCGTGCTCGGCGAGGGTTGGTGAGCCCGGGGCTGTCCCGGTTGGCGCGCGGTGCCCGGCGGGCCGGGTTCCAACTCGTCGCCGTGGTGGCCGCGCTGATCGCCGTCGCGGTGGTGCTGGTCCATAGGCACGGCGCCACCGCCGATCCGGACACCGGCGACGTGGTTCGGGTAGGCGTGGCACAGGGTGCGTCGATCCCCGCCTACGTGCGGTCGAGCCAGTCCCGGCTGTCCGCCATGCCGGCCGGGCAGTCCGGGTACGCGCTGGTGTCGCTCACCGGCTACCTGGCACCCGGGCAGCTGGTGCCGGTGCTGGCCGGGGTCGAGTCGTTCCAGGTGTATGCCCGGGTACCGCTGCCGAACACGCAGACCGCGATCGAGAAGATCCCGGTGGACCGGATCCCCGACGACGTCATAGCCGGCATGAACACCGTGGCCGGCGAGCGTGCCGCGCAGGCCGCCCGTACCGGTGACCGGGTGGCCGCGGCCGAGGCGGCCAGCTACCGGCAGCACTGCGCCTGCGTGTACGCCGCCGTGGTCCGCGCGCCGGCCGGCACGCTGCGGCAACTGGCCTCCCGGGAGTCGGTGCGGGTGGTCGACCCGGCACCGGCGGTGACCCAGCTCGACGACGCCGTCTTCCTGCCACCGCTGCCCGAGCAGAAGGACATCGCGGCCCCGCCGGCCGATGACGCACCACCGCCGTCGGTGACGCCCGGAGGCGATTGACCGTTGTCGCGCTGTAAGGTGCCCGCTGTCCGATTCTCTGGACGGTGAGAGCCCCGGCCGGACCTAGCCGGATGCACCGGCGCGCGGCGGCCGGGAACATGGGAGAGTAGACGTAGCGCGCTCGCGTGGACTGACCTCCGGCGGGCGCGCTGCGGTGAGGCGAACGAGCCGGCGGTAAGGAGGGCCAGCGTGGATCGCGCGGAGACCGGTTGGAGCGCATCGACGCCGACTCCGCGGTGGCGCTCGATACTCGACCGGGCGCTGCTGGGAAACCGTCCAGAGGAGGATCAGGTCGAGGCGTACCGGTCCGTCCCGTCTGTCCCGCTTCCCGGTCAGGTCGTCGAGCAGCGCCGGCCCCCACAGGTGGAGAGCGCGCCGAGCGGGTTCGGCGGTCAGATCGAGTGGCAGCCCGCCCGGCAGAGCGTCTCCGACCAGCTGATCGCCACCCTGCGTCGGGATCTGGGCGGCTCGCGCGTGGTCGCCTTCGCCAACCCCAAGGGCGGCGTGCACAAGACCACCGCCACGGTGCTGTGCGCGGCGACGATCGGCAGCGTACGCGGTCGCGGGGTGCTGGCCTGGGACGACAACGAGCTGCGCGGCACCCTGGGGCTGCGGGCCGGCTCCGCGCGACACGCCCGCACCATCCGGCACCTCATCGCCGACCTGACGATGATCGAGGTGTCTCAGGGGCAGGAGCTGAACGAGCGGCTCGACGACTACCTGCGACACGCCTCGGACGGGTCCTACGACGTGCTGGCCGGCGAGGAGAGCCCACGATTCGCCCAACGGCTCGATCCGCACACCGTGCGTCGGGTCATCGAGCTCGTGCGCCGCACCCACGACGTGATCTGCGTGGACACCGGCAACAACGTGGAGAGCCCGAACTGGCAGACGGTTCTACAGGCGGCCGACCAGTTGGTGATCACATCGGTGCCCAGGGAGGACGCCGCGTTCACCGCGGACTGGATGCTCGACCTGTTACACGAATGGGGGATGGGCCAGCTCGCCGAGCAGGCGGTCACCCTGCTGTCCTGCCCAACGCCCAACCCGTCGCCGCTCCTCAACGACCTCGCCGCGCACTTCGCCACGCGTACCCGGGCGGTCGCGGTGGTACCCTACGACCCGTCGTTGGAGAGCGGATCTTCGATCGAATATCCCATGCTGCGAGCGTCGACGCGCCAGGCCTGGCTACAGGCCGCCGCAGTGATCGTGGAGAGGTTTGCCAGGTAATTTCCAGGATGCGTTCCTACACTGCGATGGTGCCGGTAACCGACGCCATAATGAGCAAGCTGCCGCGGCCCATCCGGGAGCAGCTGCACCGCCATCACGAGTTGGTCAAGTTCGTGGTGGTGGGCGGAACCACCTTCCTCATCGACACGGCCATCTTCCTCGGGCTGAAGTCGACGCTGTTGGAAGCGAAGCCCCTCAGCGCCAAGGTGGTCAGCACCACGGTCGCCACCGTCGTCTCGTACGTCCTGAGCCGGCAGTGGTCGTTCCGGACCAGGGGCGGGCGGGCGAATCATCACGAGGCGATGCTGTTCTTCCTGATCAGCGCTATCGGTGTGGCGCTCACCGTGATGCCGCTGGGGCTCAGCCGCTACGTCCTGCACCTGAACACCCCGAACGTCAGCCGGTTCACCCAGGAGATTTCCGACTTTGTCAGCGCGCAGATCGTCGGCACGCTGGTGGCAATGATCTTCCGGTTCTGGGCGTTCCGCCGCTTCGTCTTCCCGCACGCCAACGCCCGGCCGAGGCCCGGCGATCGGCAACTGGCGCAGCCGATCGACGCGCGGCACGCGGAGGAGTTCGACTCGGTCGACCTCGCGGCCGCCGAGTTGCTGGGCGACCCGTGGCCGGTGCCGGACGTTGAGGCGCCCAAGACGGTCAAGGACATCCTCGATTCGGACACCGAGGACCCGCTGTCGGCCCGCTCGTAAGGCATCCGCTTCGGCGCGTCCGGCGACGAACCCGACGATCGGTGGGATCCGCCGCGCCGCGTGGGGATGGTCGGACGAACCCCACCTACCGTGCAAGGATTTTTCGGTGAGCACCCCAACCCCAACCCCGGACTCCTCGGGGAACGGCGCGCGCCCCTCGGGCGACGGGTCGGACCAGGCGGGAGAACGGCAGCCGTCCGACACGGCCCCGACCACACCGCCGGCCGCCGCACCGCGGCCGGGCGCCGCGCAGCCGACCACCCCGCAGCCGACCGTCCCGCAGCCGGGTGCTCCTGAGTTCGGCTCCCCCGCGCCGGTGACTCCGTCGCAGGCAGCCCCGTCGCCGGTCAACCCGGCGCAGGTAGCCCCGGCGCACGCGGCGTCACCGGCTTCGGAGTTCGGCGACCCGCCATCGGGTGAGTTCGGGCCCCCCGGGCTCGCCGCGCCCGCCGGGCCGTTCGCCGCGGAGACCGCGCCCACGCCGCCGCCGCCGTCCCGGATCCGTGAGGTGCTGCTCGCTGTCGGGGTCGCCGCCTTGATCACCGCTCTGGGCTTCCCGCTGGGCTGGCTCTGGTCGGCCGCCGCGCCGTGGGTACCGGCCGAGAAGATCCCGGGCGCGGCGGTGCTCGCCCAGCCCGAGCAGGAGCAGATGATCGCCGAGGAGGGCTGGTACCTGCTGATCACGGTGGTGGCCGGGCTGCTGCTGGCCGTGCTGGCCTGGGTCCTCCTGCGCCGGTACCGGGGCGGGTTGATGCTGCTCGGGCTGGCCGTCGGCGGTGTGTTCGGCGGGGTGCTGACCCTGAAGTTCGGCCACCACATCGGGTACGCCCACTTCGTGAACCTGGTGCGCGACGCGCCGAACGGGACGCAGTTCCTGGCCCCGGTCAACCTGCGGGTGCAGGAGACCGGGCTGTGGCACCACTGGCTGCCGTACGCCCGGGGCGACGTGTTGGCGCTGGCCATTGCCGCGAGCGCGCTCTACCTGCTGCTGGCGGGGTTCTCCGCCCATCCGTCACTGCGCGGCCCGGACCCGGCTCAGGCGCAGCAGCCGGGCGCGCCGGCCTACCTGCCGGCCGGGGACTACTACCCGGCGCCGGCCGCCGGTGGTTACCCGCTGACCCCGCCCAACGGCGGCTACCCGCCGGCCCCGCCCGCCGCGGCGCCGCCCGCCGCACAGCCGCCCGCCGCACAGCCGCCCGCCGAGCCGAATCGCCCCGGCCCGGATCACCCCGAGCCACCCGCCAGCGGCCCGACCGCGCCGGCCTCGGACTCCTGAACCCCGGTCGTCGCGTCCGGGCCCGGTCGGGTCCGCTCAGTTGGGGCTGGTGGACACCGCGAGCTCGGACATCGGCACCGGCACCGCCCGTACCCGCTGCAGCAGCGCGACCTCCCGGTGCAGCATGGCGCGCTCGGCCCGCAGCCTGCTGGTGGTGTCCGGGCTGGCCAGCAGCGCCTGCCGGTCGGCCAGCGGCAGGGCGGTGGTGGCGGCGACCAGGTGGGACAGCACCGTGGCGTCCTCGGGCAGCTGCTCGCCCTCCCGATCCGGCCGCATCAGCCGCAGATAGCGCTGGAACAGCTCGAGCACGCCCGGGACCAGCCGGTCCGCGGCCTTGGCGGAATCCTCCGGCTCGTCCAGCCAGGTGACCTTGGCGACCAGGTACGGCTCGGCGTCGGCGTCGACCTGTTCGATGCGGAACCGGCGGTGCCCGACGGTCACCAGGTCGAACTGGCCGTCGGGGTGCTCGGTCACCTGCCGGATCTGGGCCGTGCAGCCGATCTGGTGCAGGGTCAGCGAGGTGCTGGACCCGGCGTGGTGGTCTACCTCCCAGCCGCGCTCGATGGCCACCACGCCAAATTCGCGGGGCTCACCCTCGGGCCGGTCGGTCAGCCGGCGCACCAGCGCGCGGTAGCGCTCCTCGAACACGTGCAGCGGCAGTACGAGCCCGGGAAAGAGCACCGTTCCCAGGGGGAAGAGGGGTAGCTCGTCGGTCACCTGCCGAGCGTATCCGAGTCGGGTACCGAGGATTTCTATAAGTTACTGCTTCTATTGATGGCTGTTCACATCGAAGGCGCGGGGTGTCCGCCTTGTCTCAACGCGTGGGCGTGGGCGGTTGGTCCGGATCCTGGCCGCCTACACTTGCCACCGTGTTGAACCGCATCGACCTGCGCATACCCGGGGCCCTGCCCAGCGGGGCGGACCTGCAGCGGCTGTTGCCGCGTGCCGGACTGGACGTGACGGTGGCCACCGAGCAGGTGCGCCCGATCGTTGAGGCGGTTCGCGAGCATGGTGCGCGAGCGGTGATCGAGGCTACCCATCGGATCGACAAGGTCACCCTGGCCGCCCTGCGGGTGCCGGCCGGGGAGCTGGAGGCCGCAGCCCAGGCACTGGATCCGGCACTGCGCGAGGCGCTGGGCACCGCCATCGAGCGCGCCCGCACGGTGCACTCCGACCAGCGCCGGCAGGAGGTCACCACGACACTGGCGGCCGGCGGCACGGTGACGCAGCGCTGGCGGCCGGTGCGCCGGGTGGGCCTCTACGTCCCCGGCGGCCTGGCGGTGTACCCGTCCAGCGTGGTGATGAACGTGGTGCCGGCCCAGGTGGCCGGGGTCGAGTCGATAGCCGTGACCAGCCCGCCGCAGCGCGACACCGGCCTGCCCCACCCACACATCCTGGCCGCCTGCGCCCTGCTGGGCGTCGACGAGGTATACGCGGTCGGTGGCGCGCAGGCGATCGCGATGCTGGCGTACGGCACCGAGGAGTCCGAGCCGGTCGACCTGATCACCGGACCGGGGAACGTCTGGGTCACCGCGGCCAAGCGGCTGGTGCGCGGCGTGGTCGGCATCGACGCCGAGGCCGGCCCGACCGAAATCGCGATCCTGGCCGACGACACCGCCGATCCCCGGCACGTCGCGGCCGACCTGATCAGCCAGGCCGAGCACGACCCGCTGGCGGCGAGCGTGCTGGTGACCACGTCGCCCGAGCTGCTGGCGGAGGTCGAGCGGGAGCTGGCGGCGCAGGTGACGGCGACCAAGCACACCGAGCGGATCGGCCAGGCACTGTCCGGGTCGCAGTCGGCCGCGGTCCTCGTCGAGGACATCGACGCCGGGCTGCGGGTGGTGGACGCGTACGCCGCCGAGCACCTGGAGATCCAGACCAGGCAGCCGCGGGCCGTGGCCGAGCGGGTGCGCAGCGCCGGCGCCATCTTCGTGGGCGCGTGGTCGCCGGTCTCACTGGGCGACTACTGCGCCGGCTCCAACCACGTGCTGCCCACCGGCGGCTGCGCGCGGCACTCCTCCGGCCTGTCGGTGCAGACGTTCCTGCGGGGGGTGCAGCTCATCGAGTACGACGAGCGGGCCCTGCGGGAGGTGGCCGGTCACGTGGTGACCCTGGCCAACGCCGAGGATCTTCCGGCACACGGCCAGGCGGTGACCGCCCGGTTCCCGGACGCCGACGGGGTGGCCGGCGACGCCCGGGGCGGTGCGGCGTGACCGCGGGCCTGGCCGGGCTGCCGATCCGGGATGAGCTGCGCGGGCACACTCCGTACGGGGCGCCGCAGTTGCAGGTCAGCGTGCGGCTCAACACCAACGAGAACGCGTACTCGCTGCCCGACGAGGTGGTCGCCGCCATGGAACGGGCGCTGGCGGCCACCCTGCGCGACCTCAACCGGTACCCGGAGCGGGAGGCCGTGGCGCTGCGCGCCGGGCTGGCCGCGTACCTGGGCCACGGGCTGGACGCCTCCCGGGTCTGGGCGGCCAACGGCTCCAACGAGGTCCAGCAGCAGTTGCTGCAGGCATTCGGCGGGCCGGGGCGCACCGCGCTCGGGTTCACCCCGGCGTACTCGATGCACCCCCTGATCTCCACGGCCACCGGTACCGGCTGGATCGACGGCCGGCGCTCGGCCGACTTCGGACTGACCGTGAGCGACGTGGTGGCGCAGGTCCGGGAGCACCGGCCGGACGTGGTGTTCCTCTGCTCCCCGAACAACCCGACCGGCACCTCGCTGCCGCTGGACGTGGTGTCCGCGGTGCTCGACGAGGCGCCCGGCATGGTGGTGGTGGACGAGGCGTACGCGGAGTTCCGCCGGCCCGGCACGCCCAGCGCGCTGGAGCTGCTGCCCGGGCACCAGCGGCTCGTGGTGACCCGCACGATGAGCAAGGCGTTCGCGCTCGCCGGGGTCCGGCTCGGCTACCTGGCGGCGGATCCGGCGGTGGTGGAGGCGGTCCAGCTGGTCCGGCTGCCGTACCACCTGTCGGCGCTGACCCAGGCGGCCGCCTCGGCGGCGCTGGCGCACGCGGACGTCCTGCTCGACACCGTCGAGGCGGTCAAGCACCAGCGCGACCGGATCGTCGCGACGCTGCGCGACTACGGTCTGACCGTGGCCGACAGCGACGCGAACTTCGTGCTGTTCGGACAGTTCCGGGACCAGAAGGCGGTGTGGCAGGCGCTGCTCACGCGCGACGTGCTGGTCCGCGACGTGGGCCTGCCGGGCTGGCTGCGGGTCTCGGCCGGCACTCCGGCGGAGACCGACGTCTTCCTGGCCGCGATGAAGGAGCTGGTGTGAGCGAGCGTGACAGCCCGATGAGCGTGTGGCGGGGTGGCCGCGCCAACCGCAGCGCCCGGATCGAGCGTTCGACCGCCGAGACCAAGGTGCTGGTGGAGCTGGACCTCGACGGCACCGGCGTCGCCGACATCGCCACCGGCATCGGCTTCTTCGATCACATGCTCGGCCAGATCGCCAAGCACGGATCGATCGACCTGCGGGTGGCCACCGAGGGCGACCTGGAGGTGGACGCCCACCACACGGTGGAGGACACCTCGCTCGCGCTGGGCGCCGCGCTGGCCGAGGCGCTGGGTGACAAGCGCGGCATCCGCCGCTACGGTGCCGCCCTGATCCCCCTGGACGAGGTGCTGGTGCAGGCGGCGGTGGACCTGTCCGGCCGGCCCTACGTCGTGCACGACGAGCCCGCCGCCATCGCCCCGCGGATCGGGCCCATCTACCCGACCTCGTTGACCCGGCATGTGTGGGAGTCGCTGGGGCACAGCGCGCGGATGACGCTGCACGTGTCGGTGCTGCGCGCCGGGCGCCCGGGCAGCCAGCCGGACGCGCATCACGTGGTGGAGGCGCAGTTCAAGGCGTTCGCGCGGGCGTTGCGCGACGCGGTCGCGCCGGATCCACGGGCGGCCGGGGTACCGAGTACGAAGGGCGTGCTGTAGAGATGCTCGCGGTGGTGCTGTGCGCGGTCGGCGGGGTGCTGCTCGGCGGTGCCTGGTCCCTGCGCAGCCAGGGCGCGCGCCGGCCGGCGATCGTGGTGGTCGCCGTGCTCGGGGTGATCGCGCTGGCCGCGGGGGTGCTCTGGCTGTTCCCTCACGGCGCGTCGTCGTGAGCGCCGGACCGGGCCCGTCGGTCGTCGTCCTGGACTACGGCTCGGGCAACCTGCGCTCGGCGCAGCGGGCTCTGGCTCGGGTGGGTGCCCAGGTGACGGTGACCGCCGACCTGGCCGCCGCGGCGGCGGCGGACGGACTGGTGGTGCCGGGCGTGGGCGCGTACGCGGCGTGCATGGCCGGCATCGAGGCGCTGGGCGCCGGGCCGGTGATCGCCGAGCGGGTCGCGGCCGGCGCGCCGGTGCTGGGCATCTGCGTGGGTATGCAGGTGCTGTTCTCCTCCGGTGAGGAGCATGGACTGGTGACCAAGGGCCTCGATCTGGTGCCGGGCGTGGTGTCCCGACTGGAGGCGCCCCGGGTGCCGCACATGGGCTGGAACACCGTCGCCGTACCGGCCGGCTCCGCGCTGTTCGACGGGGTGGCCGCGGGTACCCGGTTCTACTTCGTGCACTCGTACGCGGCCCGCCCGGCCGAGGGGCAGGGAGTGGTGACGGTGACCGAGCACGGTACGCCCTTCGTCGCGGCGATCGAGCGGGGTGCCCTGTGCGCCACCCAGTTCCACCCGGAGAAGTCCGGGGACGCCGGGGCCACCCTGTTGCGCAACTGGATCGCTACCCTGTGACCGCCATGACGGTGGCGAGGAGGTGGCGCGATGAGCAAGGAACGCGCGGCGCGTCGGGCGGTACGGCTGGCCGAGGCCCAGCGCGAGCAGGCCGCCCGGGAGCGTGCGGCGACCCGTCGGGCGCGGCGGCGCGCGCTGGTGCGCCGGGTGACGCCGCGCCTGCCCGACCGGCGCACCGGCCGGCTCTACCCGCGACGCACCCGGGCCCAGCGGGCCGCGATCGGGCTCGCCGCCCTGGTCGCGATAGCGCTGGTCTGGATGTACGTCGAGGATCTGGGGGCCCGCATCGCGCTGACCGCCCTCGTGATCGTGGCTTTGCCGGCGATCATTGTGCTGACCTTCGATCGCCGCTAGAGAGGAACACCCGATGCTGACCCTGCTCCCCGCCGTTGATGTCGCCGATGGCCAGGCGGTACGCATGGTGAACGGCGCGGCCGGCACCGAGACGAACTACGGCGATCCGCTGGAGGCGGCGCTGACCTGGCAGCGCGACGGTGCCTCCTGGGTGCACCTGGTGGACCTGGACGCGGCCTTCGGCCGGGGCTCGAACGCCGCCCTGCTGACCGACGTGGTGCGCCGGCTGGACGTCAAGGTGGAGCTGTCCGGCGGCATCCGCGACGACGAGTCCCTGCGCGCGGCGCTGGGCACCGGCGCCGCACGGGTCAACATTGGCACCGCGGCGCTGGAGAACCCCGAGTGGTGCGACCGGGTCGTGGGGGAGTACGGCGACCGGGTGGCCATCGGGCTGGACGTGCGCGGGCACACGCTCGCGGCCCGGGGCTGGACGCGCGACGGCGGTGACCTGTTCGAGGTGCTGGAGCGGCTGAACAAGGCCGGCTGCGCGCGGTACGTGGTGACCGACATCCGCCGGGACGGCACGATGACCGGCCCGAACCTGGACCTGCTGCGCGAGGTGTGTGCGCACACGGACGCACCGGTGATCGCGTCCGGCGGTGTGTCCACATTGGACGATCTGCGCGCGCTGGCCGGCCTGGAGGCCGACGGCGTGGAGGGCGTCATCGCCGGCAAATCGCTCTACGCCGGAGCGTTCACGGTCGCCGAGGCCCTCGCGGTGCTGAGTTCATGAGCGTGACCGCAGCGAAGCGAGGATCCGGCATGAGTGAGCGTCAGCGAGTGAGTCGGGGTTGCGGCGCGTTGGTGCCTCGTGTCGGACCGCAGCGAAGCGAGGATCCGGCATGAGCGAGCGTCAGCGAGTGAATCGGAGTTGCAGCGCGTTGGTGCCTCGTGTCGGACCGCAGCGAAGCGAGGATCCGGCATGAGCGTTGCTGTACGGGTCATCCCCTGCCTGGACGTGGACGCGGGCCGGGTGGTCAAGGGCGTCAACTTCCTCAACCTGCGCGACGCCGGCGACCCGGTCGAGTTGGCCGCCGCGTACGACGCGGCCGGTGCGGACGAGCTGACCTTCCTGGACGTCACCGCCTCGGCCGATGGCCGCTCCACCATGCTGGACGTGGTGCGGCGCACCGCCGAGTCGGTGTTCATCCCGCTGACCGTCGGCGGTGGGGTGCGCGCGGTGTCCGATGTGGACACACTGCTGCGCGCCGGCGCGGACAAGATCGGCGTGAACACCGCGGCCATCGCCCGGCCCGAGCTGCTGTCCGAGATCGCCGAGCGGTTCGGGCGGCAGGTGCTGGTGCTATCGCTGGACGTGCGTCGCTCGCCGTCGGCGGCGAGCGGGTTCGAGGTGACGACGCACGGCGGGCGGCGCGGTACCGGACTGGACGCGGTCGAGTGGGCGGCGCGCGGCGCCGACCTGGGCGCCGGCGAGATCCTGCTCAACTCGATGGACGCGGACGGCACCAAGGACGGCTTCGACCTGGAGCTGATCCGGGCGGTGCGGGCGGCGGTGTCCATCCCGGTGATCGCCTCGGGTGGCGCGGGGCGGGCGGCCGACTTCCCGCCGGCGGTGGACGCCGGCGCGGACGCGGTGCTGGCGGCGAGCGTGTTCCACTTCGGCGAGGTGTCCATCGGCGCGGTCAAGGACGAGCTGCGCGGCGGGGGCTACCCGGTCCGCTGAGCCGGGGTCGAGGCACGGCCGCGCTATTTCCCGGGGCGAGGTCAGCGCGGGGCGGCCGTGGGCAGCCCGGCGTGGTTGGCGGCGCCGAGCAGCCGCCGGTCGTACGTGACGAACGCGGTCAGCGCCGCGCCCAGGCTCTGCGCGGTGGCCAGGTGGATCGCGTCCAGGCTGCGCAGCCCGGGATCGGCCAGCCGGCCGGCCGCGTCCAGCAGTTGTTCGCTCAGCGCGATGGTGATGACCGCCGCGAGCAGCCGGTCACCGGTGTGCAGCAGCTTGGCCGGGGCGTCGATGCGCCGCAGCGCGCGGCGGACCTCGGTGCGCACCAGCGCGCTGGCCACGTGTCGCTGGTCGGCGTGGGCGCGTAGGTAGTTCTCCAGGGCGTCGGTCTCCGGCGCGGGGCTGACGAGCTTCACCAGGGCGCAGGAGTCGAGGTAGATCACCGCTCAGACTCGTCGTCGCGCAGTTCGTGCAGCGCGTCGGTCAGCCGGTTGGACGAGGTGCCGCGCGGGGTGCGCCAGCCGGCCAGGCCGCCGATCCGGTCCTCGTCGGGGTCGACTGCCCCGGACGCGATCAGCTTCTCCCAGGCGGCCACCTCGGGATCGGGCGCGCTGAGCACGGCCACCAGCACGCCGTTACGAGTGATCTCCACCCGCTGCCCGGCCTCGACCTGCGCGATGACCTCGCTGGCGTGACGCTGCAACCGGCGGATGGGAACTCGTACCGTCATGCGTTCCACCATAGCGTGCGTCGGTGGCACACGGTGACGTACGCTAACTCAATGTATGCCCGACCGATAGTGCCGAAGCCCATCACGCTGTCCGCACGGGACGGCGTGTTCACTCTCGACGACAGCACCCCGCTGCTCGCCCCCGAACCGCTCGCCGACCTGGTCCGTGAGCTGATCGGTCCGGCCACCGGGCTGCGGTTCGCGCCCGGCTCGGGGGGCATCGAGCTGGAGGTCGTCGATGACGGCGCGCTCGGCGCCGAGGGGTACCGGCTGGCGGTGTCGCCGGACGGGATCAGGGCGGCCGGTACCGAGGCCGGCCTGCGCTGGGCGGTGCAGACGCTGCGCCAGCTGCTGCCGGTGGAGGTCTACGCCGACAAGCTGGTGCCCGGCATGCGCTGGGAGGTGTCGTGCGTCGAGATCGTGGACGTGCCCCGGTACGAGTGGCGGGGCGGCCTGCTGGACGTGGCCCGGTGGTGCCACCCGCTGAAGTTCCTGTACCGGTACGTCGACCTGCTCGCCATGCACAAGCTCAACCGGATGCACCTGCACCTGACCGACGACCAGGGCTGGCGCTTCGAGGTCCGGAAATACCCGAAGCTGACCGAGGTCGGCGGCTGGCGACGGGAGTCCGCGGCCGGGCACGCCCGGGAGGGGCGGTTCGACGGCACCCCGCACGGCGGCTGGTACTCCCAGCAGGAGCTGCGCGATCTGGTCGGGTACGCGGCCCGGCGCGGGGTGTCGATCATGCCGGAGATCGACGTGCCCGGCCACATGGAGGCCGCCATCTCCGCCTACCCGTGGCTGGGCAACTATCCGAGCCGGCAGCTGGAGGTGCGCACCTCGTGGGGGATCTCGCAGCACATCCTCAACGTCGACGACGCCACGGTGCGGTTCGTCACCGACGTGCTCGACGAGGTTGTCGACGTGTTCCCGTTCGAGTACATCCACCTGGGCGGCGACGAGGTGCCACCGGACGAGTGGCTGGCGTCGGAGTCGGCCCGGCGCCGGGCCGAGGCCGCCGGTCTGTCCAGAGTGGACGGCTTGGTGGGCTGGTGGGCGGGCCGGCTCGCCGAGCACCTGGCCGGCCACGGACGGCGGATAGCGGTCTGGGACGAACTGCTGGACCGCAACCCGCCGCCCGGGTCGCTCGTCTTCGCCTGGCAGGACGCGTCGCGGGTGGCCGCCGCCCAGGAGGCCGGTTTCCGGGTGGTCGCGGTGCCGCAGGAGTACGCGTACCTGGACTGGGCGGAGTCCAACTCGCCCGATGAGCCGTTGGCGATCCGGGGCACCCTGCCGCTGTCCACCATGTACGGGTACCGCCCCGGCGACGTCCTCGGCGTGCAGGGCCAGGTGTGGAGCGAATACCTGCCGACCCCGGACCTGGTCGAGTACCGTGCGTTCCCCCGGCTCGCGGCGTTCGCCGAGATCGGCTGGGCGGCACCGGAGCCGCGCGACCTGGCCGAGTTCACCGGTCGGCTGTCAGGGCATCTGAGCCGGTTGGATGTGCTCGGGGTGCGGTACCGGCGGCTGGATCCGGCCGGTCAGTCGCAGTCGCCGGCCGGCGCGTCGTGAACAGCGGCAGGAACAGCTGCACCAGCGGGCCGATGGCCAGCGCGTAGAGCACCGTACCCACGTTGAACACGCCGCCCAGCACGGCGCCGGCGATGACCACGACCACCTCGATCCCGGTCCGGACCAGGCGGATCGACCGCCCGGTCCGGGCCGCCACCCCGGTCATCAGGCCGTCTCGCGGTCCGGGCCCGTACGACGCTCCGATGTAGAGGCCGCCGGCCACTCCGTTGAGCACGATGCCGGAGACCAGCAGCGCCGCCCGCGCCGCGATCGGGTGCGGTGCCGGGAGAAGGTCCAGGGTGGCGTTGGCCACCGGGCCGATGATCACTACGTTGCTGATCGTGCCGAGGCCGGGGCGCTGGCGCAACGGGATCCAGAACAGCAACACGATCGCGCCGACGCCGATGGACACCCAGCCGAACGCCAGCCCGGTGTGGCGCGCGATGCCCTGGTGCAGGACGTCCCAGGGCATGCTGCCGAGATGGCTCTGGATCATCAGGCCGGTGCTCACGCCGTACAGGATGAGACCGGTGTAGAGCTGGGCCAGCCGCCTCGGGTGCCGTGAGTTGCCAATCTTGGTCATGGATGCCACTCTGAGGGCCAATCGGGGTGAGGCAAAGAGCCAATTTCGGGGGTTTGGACGTGACAAGCGTGCTGCACGGCAGCCAACTGGCCCGCCTGCTGGGCAGATGGGACGCCGGCCGGGGAGTGCCGGATTACGCGGCGCTCGCCACGGCGGTGCGTGGGCTGCTCAGCGACGGTCGGCTGCCGCTCGGGGTGCGGCTGCCCGCCGAGCGGCAGCTGGCCGCCGCCCTGGGCATCAGCCGCACCACGGTCACCGCCGGGTACCGGCTGCTGCGGGAGACCGGCCACGTGACCAGCCGGCGTGGCGCCGGAAGCTGGACCACGATGCCCGGCGGTGCCCGGGTCGGTGCCGCCGGCATCTGGACCGCCAGCCCCGCGCCGGACATGATCGACCTTGGCCGTGCCGCCCTGGACGCGCCGCCCGAGTTGGCCTCGGCGGCCGCCGAGGCGCTGACCGACCTGCCGCGCTACCTCGGCGACGTGGGATACCACCCGGTCGGGCTGATCGAGCTGCGCGAGGCGATCGCCCGCGGCTACACCGACCGCGGCCTGCCCACCGGGCCGGATCAGATCATGATCACTAGTGGCGTGCAGAACGCGCTGGACCTCGCGATCCGGCTCCTGGTGCCGGTCGGCCAGCCGGTGCTGGTGGAGTCCCCGACCTACCCCAACGCGCTGGTCGGCTTCGCGGCGAGGCGGTCCCGGATGGTCACGTACGGGATCGGCGAGGCAGGCTGGGACCGCGAACTGCTGCTCGACATCCTGCGCCAGAACCGGCCCCGGGCGGCGTACCTGATCCCGGAGTTCCAGAACCCGACCGGCCACCTGATGCCGGTGGACCTGCGCGAGCGGCTGCCCGCCGCCGCGCACGCCGCCGGTACCGACCTGATCGTCGACGAGTCCTTTGTGGACCTCGCGCTGGACATCGACGAGATGCCGCCGCCGGTGGCCGCATTCGACCGGCACGCCCGCGTGCTGTCGATCGGCGGGATGAGCAAGACCTACTGGGGTGGCCTGCGTATCGGCTGGATCCGTGCGGCGGCACCGATCGTGCAGCGCCTGGCCGCCGTGCGGGTCGGCGTGGACATGTCCGGGCCGGTGATCGAGCAGCTGGTCGCGGCCCGGCTGCTGGCGCACGCGCAGACCGTGGTCGAGGCCCGGCGGGCCCGGCTGCGCCGGCAGCGGGACGTGCTGGTGGCGGCGCTACGCGAACGGCTGCCCGAGTGGCGCTTCCGGGTGCCGGCCGGCGGCGTGACGCTCTGGCTCGAGCTGGACGCGCCGATCTCCAGCCCGCTGTGTCGGACCGTGGAGCAGGACGGGGTGCGGCTGGCGCCCGGTCCGCGCTTCGGCATGGACGGCACCATGGAGCGCTTCCTGCGCATGCCGTTCACACTGCCGGAGGCCGACCTGCTCGCCGCGGTGGACCGCATCGTGCGGGCCCGGGGCGAGCTGGACCGCCCGTACCGGCGCAGCTACGAATCCCCCGCCCTAGTCGCCTGAGCCGGTCTTTGGTGAGGCGAGCACAGCCCGGCTGGTCGCCTGAGCGGAGCTGGGCCGGTCCGAGCCGGTTCTAGATCTCGGCGAGGGTGCCGGCGTACATCGACTCGATGTCGGCCGCGAACGCCTGCTCCACCACCCGACGCTTGACCTTCATCGACGGGGTCAGCTCGCCGTCCTCGATCGACAGGTCGCGCGGCAGGATGGCGAACTTCTTGACCGTCTCCCAGCGGTTCAGCTCGCCGTTGAGCCGCTCGACGTAGCCGGCGATCAGCTCGCGGGCCGCGGGTGAAGCGGCGATCTCCTGGTACGGCCGGCCGGCCAGCGGGCCGCCCCGCGCCCACCCGGCGATCGCGTCCGGGTCCAGCGTGACCAGCATCGTGCAGAAGTTGCGCGACTGGCCGATGACCAGCGCCTGCGACGCGTACGGGCACAGCGACTTGAACAGCCCCTCCAGGTGCGAGGGCGCGACGTACTTGCCGCCGGAGGTCTTGATGAGGTCCTTCTTGCGGTCGGTCACCCGCAGGTACCCGGCGGAGTCCAGCTCACCGATGTCGCCGGTGCGCAGGAACCCGTCCTCGGTGAACACGGCCGCCGTCTGCTCGGGCAGGTTGTGGTACCCGCGCATGATCGGCGCACCGCGCAGCAGGATCTCGCCGTCGGAGTCCAGCCGGCATTCCAGGTCGCCCACGGCGTTGCCGACCGTGCCGATGCGCACCTGGCCCAGCCGGTTGACGAAGTTCGCCGCACTGGACTCGGTGAGCCCGTACCCCTCCAGGATCGGCAGGCCGGCGATGGCGAAGAACTCGGCGATCTGATCGGCCAGCGGGGCGGACCCGGACACGAGCACCCGGATGTGGCCGCCCAGCCGGGCGCGCAGCTTGGCGAAGACCAGCCGGTCCGCGATCCGCCGGCGCAGCGCCAGGCCGGCCGGAATCGGCGTACCGGCCTGCTCGTGCCGCAGCGCCTCGCGGCCGACCCGTACCGCCCAGGTGAAGATCTTCGCCTTGGCCCCGCCACCGCTCATCGCGGTGCTGACCGCGGCGTTGTAGACCTTCTCGTACACGCGGGGCGCGGAGCACATGAGCGTCGGGCGCACCTGGCCCAGCTTCTCGACCAGCCGGTCCACCCGACCGTCCACATAGGTGGGTAGCCCGGCGTGCGTGAGCCCGCAGATCAGCGCCTTGCCGAACGAATGGGACAGCGGCAGCCACAGGTACTGCAGGTCGTCGTCGTGCATCACGCCGGTGTCCGCCTGCACGATGCCCTGCCAGCACCAGCCGCGGTGCAGCAACTCGACGCCCTTGGGCCGCCCGGTGGTGCCGGAGGTGTAGATCAGCGTGGCCAGCTGGTCGGGCTGGATGGCGTCGACGACGCGATCGACCAGGCCGGGGTCCCCGGCGAGCGCCTCGGTGCCCCGGCGCTCCAGCTCGGCGAGGCTGATCGCGCCCGGGGCGTCGCCGTCGATGACGATCACCTCGCGCAGCCCGGCGTCGGCGACCTTGGCAGCCTGCGCCGCGTCCTCCGCGATCAGCACGGTCGAGCCCGAGTCGCGCACGATGTAGGTCGCCTCGTCGGGCTCGGTGGTCGGGTACACGGTGGTGGTCGCCGCGCCCGCACACATCACGCCGAAGTCGGCGAGCACCCACTCGAGGCGGGTGCTGGAGAGGATCGCCACCCGATCCTCGGGCCGCACGCCCAGCCCGATGAGCCCGGCGCCGATGGCGTTCGCCCGCCTGCCCACCTCGGCCCAGGTCAGCCACGCCACCTGTTCGTCGGGAGTCGGATAACCCAGCGCGCGTCGGTCGGGGGTGGCGGTGACCCGGCTGCGGAGCATGTCGGGAATGGAACGGTACGGGACATCCAGCGCCATGGTCGCGAGCCCTCCGCTGCTCTTCGGTTTTGTTACCGCACAGTAGGACTTAACAGACCGGTAATCCAGGGTCCCGGATGTATCAATTCGAAGGCGGGGCGGCCTGCTCGGCGGTTGGCGGTGGGGAGGCGCCGGGCACGCGCCGATCCACCGCACCGGGCGACGGCTGGCGCCGTCGCCCGGTGCGGTGGATGCAGTTCCGTCGCGAGAGCTGGCTGAGCCCGAACGCGCGTTCTCCGTCGACCGCTACCCGGCCGACCTCATCGTCAGGCGGTAACGTCCCGGCCGCCGAAGCGCGCCCACGCCGCCGTCCCGAAGATGGCCGTGTAGGCCAGCGCCGAGAGCAGCCCCGGCCGCAGCGTCGCGAGTTCGATCGGGTCGCGCATCAGGTCGCCGAAGGCGGTCCAGTAGTGCGTCGGCAGGTACCGGTGGATGACCGCGAGCTGCGGGATGGCGTCCATGATCTCGCTGGCCAGGGTGAGCACCAGGATGGCGATGGTGGCACCGATCGGCTGCTCGGTCAGCGTGGAGACGAACAGTCCGATGGCGCCCAGCGCGGTGAGGCACGCCGCGAGGTACAGGATGACCAGCAGCAGGCGCCCCACCCCGGTCCAGAACGGCAGGGTGCTGCCGGACAGGGTGACCACCGGGCCGCCACCGAACAGGGCCAGCCCCAGCCCGGCGCCGACGACCGCCACCAGCAGCGTCGCGCACAGCGCGAACACCGCCACCGCGGCGAACTTCACGACCAGCAGCCGGGTGCGATCCACCGGTACCACCAGCAGGTACCGCAGCGTGCCCTGGTGCGCCTCGCCGGCCACGGCGTCCCCGGCGATCGCGGCGATGGCCAGCGGCAGGAACAGCGGCATCTCCACCATCAGCGCGGTCAGCGCCACGAAGATCCCGTTGCCGGTGATCTGGTTGAGGAACTCGCCGCCGCCCGCCGACGGCGGCGACACCTTGACCGCGATGCCGATGATGACCGGTACGGCGGCCAGGATCAGGAAGCCCACCCAGTTGCGCCGGCGGCCGAAGATCAGCGTCAGTTCGGAGCGGAAGAACCGGCCGGACAGCGCGCGGGGGCGGTACGGCGCCCCGGTCGCGGCCGGGCCGGGCGCCGGCAGCTGGACCGGTACCCGCGCCGGCCTCGCCGGCTGGTCGCCGCCGGTGCCGGCCGGCTCGTCGAGTTGGGTCGCGTTCTCCCGATCCGTGGGGTGCCGCCGGTCAGCCACTGACATCGAAACCTTCCCCCGTCAGCTGCACGAACAACTCCTCCAGTCCGGCCCGGCGCGCGGCGAAGCCGCTCACCGGCACGTCCGCGTGCACCAGCGCGGCCACCACCCGTTCCGGTGGTACGTCGCCAAGCAGCCCGGACGCCTCGTCGGGCGCGGTCTCGACACCGGCCAGGCCCAGCTCGCGCAGCACCGTCGCGGCCCGGTCGGGCGCGGAGGTGACGACCTGCGCCCGGGGCGCGCTGCGCGCCCGCAACTCGGCGAGGGTGCCCTGCGCGACGAGGCTGCCCAGGTGCATCACCCCGACGTGGGTGCAGATCTGCTCCACCTCGGACAGCAGGTGGGTGGAGAGCACGACGGTGGTGCCGGTGGCGGCCAGCGCGCCGAGCAGCGTGCGCACCTCGCGGGTGCCCTGCGGGTCCAGCCCGTTCGTGGGTTCGTCGAGGATCAGCAGGTCGCGCGGGCGCAGTAGGGCACCGGCGATGGCCAGCCGCTGGCGCATGCCCAGCGAGTAGTGCCGGTACCGCTTGTCGGCCGCGGCGCTCAGCCCGACCCGGTCCAGGGCGGCGCCGATCCGAGCCCGGGCGGTGGCCGGGTCGACGGTGCGATCGGCCGCGTCCAGCCGGCGCAGGTTGGCGCGGCCGGACAGGTACGGGTGGAACGCCGGCCCCTCGACCAGCGCGCCGACCCGGGGCAGCACCCTCGCGGCGCGGGCCGGCATCGGCTCGCCGAGCAGTTCGTGGCGGCCCGAGGTCGGCGCGATCAGCCCGAGCAGCAGCCGGATGGTCGTGGTCTTGCCGGACCCGTTCGGGCCGAGGAACCCGTACACCGAACCGGCGGGAACGGCCAGGTCGACGGCGTTCACCGCGACCTGACCGGAATGGAAGCGCTTGGTCAACCCGGCCGAGCTGATAGCCAGCCCGGCCGGGTCGTCGATCACGGAGATCGGGTGACGGTCGGTTACCGCCGTGGAGTTCACCGCAGCGCCGCCGCCGGGTCCGCCGCGGCCTTCTGCAACTGGTCGCCGCCGACCGCGCCGATCAGCACCCGCCCGTCGTCGGTGAGCAGCACCGAGAACAGCCGGGACTGCAGCAGGTGCCCGGTGCCCCAGTCGCCGCTGACCGACGGCAGGGAGCCGAGGAAGCTCATCAGCCCGGGCTCGGTGGCGCCGGACCCCTGGCCCGCCGCGCCGGTACTGGAGAGCATCGAGCCGCCGCCCATCGGCAGTCGCGCCGCGAGGATCGAGGTCCAGCCGCTGCCGATGACCGCGGTCTCCGGCTGGCTGGCGGCCTGGTGCAGCGCCTGGTCTGTGCCCTCCTCGACCTTCGTGTTCGGCGGCGGCGTGAAGGCGAACCGGTCGTCGTCGGGCCGGCTGAAGTCGACCTGACTGAACCCGATGGAGAACGAGGGAGCCGCCGCGTGGCCCTTGGCGAACACCTCGACCTGGGTCGGCACGTGCCTTACCGCGTCGATCGCGACCTGCACCTTGGCGATGAGTGAGTCGGAGTTCTTGGGCGCGAGGGAAAGCACGTACGCGGGACGCCCAGCGACCTGGGTGGGTCCGGCCGAGCTGACGGTGGTGGTCGCGCCCATCAGCAGGAGTGCCTGCTCGGCGGCCTGCTGTGGAGTGGTGGCCGCGCCGGCCATGCTGGGCAGGTCGGTGGCCGGCCGCACGTTACGGCTCGCGCCCGGTCGCACGCCCCCGCTCGCGCCCGGGCCGCTCGGCACGGCGTTGGCCAGGTCGAGATGGGTGGCGGTGTCTTCTGAGCTGGACCAGATCCAGGCGTCGTCGCCGTTGCGGATGATGTCCGACTCGCCCACGGCGCCGAGCAGCGCGACGCGGGTCTTGTCGGGTCCGGCGTACCAGACGCGCAGCGTGTGCGAGCCGCTGACCAGGGAGTTGAGCTGGGAACTGCCGTCGCCGCCGGTGCTGTCGGGCAGTGCCGGCAGGCCGAGGTCGGCCTTCTCGACCACGGTCCCGGACACTCCGGTGACGTCGGCGCTCTGTACATCCACCATGAGCTGGGCCGGACTGCGCGCGGGCAGTGACACGTTGGCCGCGGCGCGGAGCTGGGTGCTGAGCATTCCGCCGCCAAGGACGGCCACCAGCACGCCGGCGGGCAGTGCCCACCGGACTAAAGGCCTTGTCGCCATTACGGACATGGGGTTTCGACCTCCTCGGATACCTGTCGGCGCCCTGTTGCTGGTCGGCACCTTGGTTACTGGTTGTCACCTTCCATCCTGTCTGAAGCTTGCTGTGCGGGTCCTGAGACCAGCAGAATTCGGTCAAACAAAAAAAGTGTCATTCTGGTTCTCGTGCGACTGTTGGTAGTGGAGGACGAGCCCCGGCTGGCCCGGGCGTTGCAACGCGGGCTGTGCGCCGAGGGGTACGTGGTCGACCTCGCCGGTGACGGGGTGACCGGCCTGGAGGCGGCGCGTCACGAGGCGTACGACGTGGTGGTGCTCGACATCATGCTGCCCCAGCTCAACGGGTACCGGGTCATCCAGACCCTCCGGAACGAGGGCAACTGGGTGCCGGTGCTGATGCTCTCCGCCAAGGACGGGGAGTACGACCAGGCGGACGGGTTGGACGCCGGCGCCGACGACTACCTGACCAAGCCGTTCTCGTTCGTGGTGCTGCTGGCCAAGATCCGGGCGTTGCTGCGCCGGGGTGCACCGCAGCGGCCATCGGTACTGGTCGCCGGCTCGCTGAGCCTCGACCCTGCCACCCGGCGGGTGCTCCGGGACGGCGACGAGATCAACCTGACGGCCCGGGAGTACGCGCTGCTGGAGTACCTGATGCGCCGCTGCGATCAGGTGGTCACCAAGACCGAGCTGCTCGACCACGTGTGGGACGCCGGTGCCGACACCGACCCGAACGTGGTCGAGGTGTACGTCGGGTACCTGCGTCGCAAGATCGACCAGCCGTACGGGCAGCGCTCGCTGCAGACCATCCGGGGCGCCGGGTACCGGTTGGCCGGGGTCGAGTGAGCGTCCGGCTGCCGGAGCGGCCGGGCCGTCGTCGCACGCACCGGGCGGCGCTCTCGCCAGCGGTTGCGCGTCGCCGGGGGGCGGATCGGTGACCTGGTTCCGGCGGCTGACCCTGCGCGGGCGGCTCATCCTCATCGGCAGCGTGGGCCTGGCCGTGGGCCTGCTGCTCGGCGGCCTGCTGCTGGTCGCGGTGCTGCACTACGTGCTGATCAGGGCGGTCGACAACGGGGCACGTGGCACCGCGGACGACATCGCGTCGCTGATCTCGGCCGACGCCTTGGCCGACCCGATCCCGACCGCCGGCACGCAGTACATCCAGGTCCTCGACGCTCAGGACCGGATCCGGGCCGCCTCGGTCGGCGCCGACCGGCTGCGCCCGTTGCTGCACGACGACGAGCTGGCCAGGGCCCGGTCCGGGCACGTGGTGGTGGTCGCGGCGAACCGGATCGGCCTGACCGGCCAGCTGCGGGTGGTGGCCGCCAGGTCCACCGACCGTACGGTGCTGGTGGCCGCGCCCGACCGGGACGTGCAGGAGAGCGTGCTCACTGTGCGTGACGTTCTGTTGATCGCGTACCCGCTGCTGGTCGGCGCGTTGGCCGGGCTGGCCTGGCACGTGGTCGGCTGGGCGCTGGCCCCGGTGGAGGCGCTGCGCCAGGGCGCCGAGGAGATCAGCGGGGGGCAGGCAGGCCGGCTGCCCGTGCCCGAGGGCGACGACGAGGTGCACCGGCTCGGCATGACCCTCAACCGGATGCTCGGCCGGCTGGACGCGGCCCGGCAGCGCCAGCGCGACTTCGTCGCCGACGCCGCCCACGAACTGCGCAGCCCGATCGCGTCGCTGCGTACCCAGCTGGACGTCGCCGCCCACATCGGCGAGCCGGCCTCCATTCCGGATCTGGCGGTGGAGGTGGACCGGCTCGGCCGCCTGGTCGACGACCTGCTGCTGCTGGCCAGGGCGGAGGAGGGCGACCCCCGGCTGCGCAGGCGGGAACCGGTGGAGCTGACCGCCCTGCTGCGCGACGTGGCCCCGTCCGGTGCCCGGGTTCCGGTGCACGTGACGCCGGGTGAGCCGCAGTGGACGATCGGGGATCCGGGCGCGCTACGCCAGGTGTTCGACAACCTGGTGACCAACGCGGTACGCCACGCGACCTCCCGGGTCACGCTGGCTGCGGGCCGGTCGGCGGACCGGGTGGTGGTCACGGTCACTGACGACGGGCCGGGCATCCCGGCGGCGGACCGGGACCGGGTGTTCGACCGGTTCACCCGGCTGGATGACGCCCGCGCCCGCGACTCGGGCGGCGCGGGTCTGGGCCTGGCCATCGTGCGGGAGCTGGTCCGGCTGCACAACGGCACGATCATCCTGGGCGACGCCGGCCCGGGGCTGCGGGTGGCCATCGCGCTGCCGCCCCGCCCCTGAGCCCACTGACCGGCCGAGCGGGTCAGCGGGTCAGCGGGTCAGATGCCGAGTTTGGCCTCACGCAGCCGGGCGGCGAGCTCCTCCGGTCCGGTCACCTCGGCCCGCGACGCCGCCTGCCGGCCGCTGAGGAACATCACCAACTCGCCCGGGTCCCCGGTCAGCCACAGCTGCTGCCCGGCGCCGGTCTGGACCTGCCCGTACCCGGCCGCCACCACCAGTACGGAGGCGGGAAACCCGCGCACCGCTCGGCGGCCGAGGCCGGGGATCGCCTTCCACAGCGCCTGGCTCAGCGGCCTGGGCAGGGCACGGGGCTGCCAGTCCGGCTGGGCGCGGCGCACGTCCTCCTGGTGGATGAAGAACTCCAGGGTGTTGGCGGCCCGGTCGAGCGCGTCGATGCTGGACAGCGGCGACCAGCGCGGCGGGCGCCGCACCTCGTCGACCAGCTGATCGAACGGGCGGGCCGCCACCGCGGCCTGGACCCGGGCGAGGTGCCCGGCCAGCGGTCGCAGCATGATCCCGGCGGCGGCGTCCGGCCGGCGTTCCCGGACGATCAGATGGGCGGCCAGATCTTTGGTCTGCCAGCCGGTGCAGAGGGTGGGCTGGTCCGGACCGAGGTCGGCCAGCAGGTCACAGAGGCTTTCCCGCTCGATCCGGGCATAGTTGGGCGGCGCCACGCCATCGAGCTTAGCCAGCGGCGAACCCGATTGCGCCACGGTCGGGGCATGCCGTAAGACTGTAACGGGCAGAAGCGGGGGAGGTACTGACATGCTCGGTCGCGGGCTGCGACTGTTGGGGCGGGCAATCCACGACGAACCGGGCATGTTCACCTACGGGGTGCTGGGCAGCAGCCTGTTCGCCCTCATGACGGTGGCCAGCGCGTACGTGGTCGGCGCCGTGGTCGGACGGGTAGCGGTGCCGGCGTTCCAGGCGCACCGGGTGGCCACCGGCGGCCTCACGCTGGGCGCCGCCGTGATCGTCGCCGTCGCCGTGCTGAAGGTGGTCGGCATCTTCGGCCGCCGGCTGGGCGCCGGGCGGATGCAGTTCAACCTGGAGGCGCGGTACCGGCGACAGGTCACCCGCCGGTACCTTGACCTGCCGATCGCGTGGCACCAGCGGCACGCCACCGGTGAGCTGCTGTCCAACGCCAACGCGGACATCGAGGCGGCCTGGTACCCGATCGCGCCGTTCCCGTTCGCGGTCGGCACCATCGTCATGCTGGTCGCCGCGGTGGTGTCGCTGTTCGTGGTGGACTGGGTGCTGGCCCTGGTCGGGGTAGGACTGTTCCCGCTGCTGTTCGGCGTCAACGTGCTCTACTCCCGGGCGGTCAGCGGCCGGGTGACCCGGGCCCAGCAGCTGCGCGCCGAGGTCAGCACCGTCGCGCACGAGAGCTTCGACGGCGCCTTGGTGGTCAAGGCGATGGGCCGCGAGCAGGCCGAGACGCTTCGGTTCGCGGGGCGGGCCGGGGAACTGCGCGACGCGATGATCTCGGTAGGTCGGGTGCGCGGGCTGTTCGATCCGGTACTCGACGCGCTGCCCAGCCTGGGTACCCTGGCCGTCCTGCTGGTCGGCGCGCTGCGGCTGCGCTCCGGCGCGATCGACCTCGGCGACGTGGTGAGCGTGTCGTTCCTGTTCACCGTGCTGGGCTTCCCGGTGCAGGCGATCGGGTACCTGCTGGCCGAGCTGCCCCGGTCCGTGGTCGGCTGGGAGCGGGTGCAACGGGTGCTGGTCGCGTCCGGCGACATGGTCTACGGCGAGGTGCCGCAAGCCGAGCGCGGTCCCGCGACGCTGACGTTCGACCGGGTCAGTTTCGGGTACGGCGGCGGGCCGCTGGTGCTGCACGACATCAGCTTCGAGGTACCGGCGGGGCGGACCGTCGCGCTGGTCGGGCCGACCGGCTCCGGCAAGTCCACGGTCGCGTCCCTGGCCGCCCGGCTGGTCGATCCGGGATCGGGCACCGTGTCGCTGGACGACCGGCCGCTGCCCGAGCTGTCCGCCGCCGCCCTGGCCGGCGCGGTGGCGCTGGTACCGCAGGTGCCGTTCGTGTTCGACGACTCGGTACGCGGGAACGTGACCCTGGACCGGGAAGGCATCGACGACGCGCAGGTCTGGCAGGCGTTGCGGCTCGCCCAGGCGGACGGCTTCGTGGCCGCCCTGCCCGACAGCATGGCCACCGCGGTCGGCGAGCGCGGCACCTCGCTGTCCGGCGGTCAGCGCCAGCGGCTGACCCTGGCCCGAGCCCTGGCCGGGCGCCCCGGGCTGCTGATCCTGGACGATGCCACCAGCGCGGTGGACCCACGGGTCGAGGCCGCGATCCTGGCCGCGCTGCGCGGGGCCGACGCGGGAGCCTCGGTGCTGGTCGTCGCGTACCGGCGGGCCACCATCGCGCTGGCCGACGAAGTGATCTACCTGGAGCGGGGGCGGGTGGTGGCCCGCGGCACCCACCCCGAGCTACTCGAGACGGTGCCCGGCTACGCCGCTTTGGTCCGCGCATACGAGCAGGTGGCAGCGTGAGTGGTCAGGCCGCCGGGCGGCTGTCCGCGCTGCGCCGGGGGTTGACCCTGGCGCCGCAGTTCCGTCGCCGGCTCGGCGGCACCGTGCTGCTCGGCGTGATCGGCACCATCGGCAAGGTCGTCGTGCCGGTCGCCGTTCAGCAGGGCATCGACGGCGGGCTGGAGGCGCCCGGCGGGCCCGACCTGGGGCGTGTGGTGCTCATCGTGGCGGTCACCCTCGCCATCCTGGTCATCACCACGCTCAGCGGGTACGCGATGAACGTGCGGCTCTACATTGCCAGCGAGAGCGCCCTGGCCGACATCCGTACCCGCACGTTCCGGCACATCCACGACCTGTCGATGCTGCACCAGCAGTCGGAGCGGCGCGGTTCGATGGTGTCCCGGGTGACCACCGACATCGACCAGATCAGCCAGTTCCTCCAGTACAGCGGCGTCAACCTGCTGCTGTCGGCGGGCCAGTTGGTGGTCACCACGATAGTGATGATCGTGTACTCCTGGCAGCTGACGATAGTGGTCTACCTGGCCTTCGCCCCGATGATCCTGGCCACCCGATGGTTCCAGCGCCGGCTGTCCGCCCTGTACGGGGGCGTGCGGGTGGCGGTCGGCGCGATGCTCGCGGCGATCGCGGAGAGCGTGGTCGGCGCCAGCGTCATCCGGGCGTACGGGATCCGTGACCGCACCGCGCGGCGGCTGGACGCGACCATTGAGGCGAACCGGCGGGCCGAGTACCGGGCCCAGCGGATGGCCGTGCTCGGCAGCCAGTTCGGTGAGCTGTCCGCCGCCGTGGCCACGGCCGCCGCCGTGGTGGTCGGCGTGGTGCTCGGCATCGGCGGGCACGGGATCACGGTCGGCATGCTGACCGCGTTCCTGTTCCTCGTGGTGCTGTTCATCCAGCCGGTTCAGACGATGACAGAGGTGATCACCCAGGCGCAGAACGCGATCGCGGGCTGGCGACGGGTACTGGAGATCCAGGACATCGAGCCGGACGTCGCCGACCCGGGCGGCGACGGCGTACCTCTGCCCGACGGCCCATTGGATGTGGATTTCCGGGACGTGTCGTTCGCGTACCCGGGCGGCCCGGACGTGCTGTCCCGGGTGGAGCTGCGGATCCCGGCCCGGCGCCGGGTGGCGGTGGTCGGCGAGACCGGCAGCGGCAAGACGACGCTGGCCAAGCTGCTGACCAGGCTCATGGACCCGACCCGGGGCGAGGTGCTGGTGGGCGGCCGGCCGTTGACCGACGTCCGCTTCGACAGTCTTCGCCAGCGGGTGGTGATGGTGCCGCAGGACGGCTTCCTGTTCGACGCGACCGTCGCCGACAACGCGCGGTTCGGTCGGCCGGAGCTGACCGACGAGCAGGTCGGTGCGGCCTTCACCGACCTGGGCCTCGCGGACTGGCTGGCCGGGCTGCCGGACGGCCTGGCCACCCAGGTCGGCGAGCGCGGCGAGGCGCTGTCGGTGGGTGAGCGGCAACTGGTGGCGCTGGCCCGCGCGTACCTGGCCGATCCCGACCTGCTGGTACTCGACGAGGCGACCAGCGCGGTCGACCCGGCCACCGAGGTACGGCTGCAACGCACCCTGGACGCGGTGACCCGGGGCCGTACCACCGTGGCCATCGCGCACCGGCTGTCCACGGCGGAGGGCGCGGACGAGGTGATAGTGGTCGACGCCGGCCGGATCGTGCAGCGCGGGCCGCACGCGACGCTGCTGCGCGAGCCCGGATCCGTGTACGCCAAGCTCTACGCGTCGTGGCTGGAGCAGACCCGGGCCGACGGGGTGGCCGCCTCCGGAGGGTGAGTCCGGTCGCTCCGGGCCGAAACCCCTGCGGTACCCGGCCGTCCGGATCTCATACCAGCGCCGTATCTTCGCCGGCAATCCGCGCGGTGGCGCCGTCGACCGTGGAACGGACGGGCCCGGGGCGGCTACGCTGACCATCCCATCGGGGGAGCGCGGGCGGGCACCCCGACGCCCCGTTGGGGAGCGTGGATCCCAGCACCCTGGCCGCGGGAGCCTCCAGCCGGTTCCCGTGGTCAGGGCTTGGCGTACACGCTCAGCGCGAACCTCGCCGCCCGGTACCGGTCGGTGGTCGGCCGGGGCAAGTCGCGCAGCAGATCGACGGCGGGCACCACCTGCCGCTGCCAGGTCTCGTCGTCCACGTCCCACAGGTACGAGTAGACCCGCTCCTCCAGCCGGTCGGCGACATCGTCCGGGGACTCGGTGAAGGGCACCTTGCCGGTCATCGTGTCGGCCACCGAGCCCAGCCCGGCCGTCCTGGCCGCGTCGAGGATCGCCAACTCCGAGTCGGGCCGCCGGCCGCGCAGCCGCGCCAGCGGGCGCATCGCCTCCTCGATGTCGTCCGGGTCGTGTACCGATCGGCCGTGCACAATGACCAGCCGGCCCTCCGGCATCAGTACCCGGGCCGCCTCGCTGACGGCCAGCCGGATGTCGTCCAGCAGGTGCAGTACCGAGGCGATGACGACGTTGCCCACCGCGCCGGTGGCGACCGGAAGCGCCAACGCGTCGGCGCGCACCACCCGACCGGGCAGCCGTTCCCGGGCCACGGCCAGCATCGGGGCGGACAGGTCGACGCCGGCCACCGGGTGCCCCCGGGCGAACAGTTCGGCCGCGATCAGCCCGGTGCCGACGCCGATTTCCAGGACCGGGCCCGGCCCCAGCCAGCGATGCATGTCCATGCCGATCTGCCGGCCGCGGGCCGTCCCGCCGCGGGTGGCGTCGTACCGGCTGGCGACCCGGTCGAACGGTACGGGCACGCGTTCAGGGTAACCGCACCACCGCCCGCCACCAGTGATCATTCACGTCAAACAATGCGATCGTGGAGCGTCGTCAACCGGCCGGTATGGCGGAAGTGGCACGGCGGTGGATCACTGTCCCTTGGTGGGCGTCGGCGAGAGCGGCGGGCGCGCGTCGCGGAAGTTCTTGATCACTCGGCGCGCGCTGATGGCGAGCACGACCAACGCGACGACGGTGTACGCCTCGTCGGGGGTCTTCCAGTCCGGCCCGTTGAAGTCCGTCAGGAAAACCTGGTCGAAGAGGGTGTGCTGGTCGAGGATCCAGGCCAGTGGCAGCGCGAACACCGCCTGGGCGATGCCGCTGGCGGCGGCGAGGGTGAACGTCCACCTGCGGGCGGCGAACCGAACCAGATTGAGCACCACGATGCCGCCGAGGCCGGCGAGGACCGGCCAGATCCAACCCGACCACAGCTCCGGGTTGAGTATCTGGAGTTGCCTGGTGTGCCCGTCGGCGTCATCGAGCCGGTAGGGCTTCGCGACCTGCTGCCACACGGTAAAGCCGATCAGCAGCGCGTCGACCAGCGCCCAGACGCAGGCCGCGACGCCGCGCTTGTCCTGCTCCGGCTGGTCGTCGGGGAGGTCGTCCGGGGACCAGGAGTCGGTGCGGGCGGCCACGCCGCGGCGCTGCCTGGACCTTTCGACCAGGGCGAATACCACGGTGGGCCAAGCGATCATCTGGGGGGCGACGGTGAACACCGTGGTGAGGGCGGTGACGACCGCCGAGCCGAGATCCTTGTTGTCCACGACATCGAGAACCACGAACACGATGACGATCACCGGCAGCACGGTCGTCAGCAGGATCACTAGCAGCCGCACGTACCGCGGGTAGAGCTCCGGTCCGATCAGCGTCAGGGGTCGGTCCGCGTAGCGGGCGGCCAGCCGGACCGGGTCACCCATCTCGGTGAGCACCTCGCGCTCCGCGGTGTCCCGATCGGCCACGGCGCGGGCCTCGACCGTGTCGGTGATCGTGCTGCGCAGCTCGTCGGCGATGTCTCCGCGCTGTTGGGGCGGGACGCGTCGAACGACCTCGTGCACGTAGCGCTCGGTCAGCGACCGGGTGCTCATCCGTTCTCCTTGGTGAGTTGTGAGATGGCAAGGACCAGGCCCTGCCACTCGCGGATCAGGCCGGTGCGCACTTGGGAGCCCTCCGGACTCGTGCGGTAGAACTTGCGCGGTCGGGACTCGTCGGTGTTCCACTCGCTCGTGAGCAGGCCCTGCTTCTCCAACCGCCGCAGCAGCGGGTAGAGCGTGTTGCCGTCGACGGTGACTCCGGCTTCCTCGAGCGTCTCCAGCAGCGCGTAGCCGTACTGCGGCTGTTCGAGGAGGGCCAGGCAGGCCAGCACGACGGTGCCCCGGCGCAACTCCTGCGCCTGGCCGAGAACGATGTCCTCCGTCGTCACGTGTCACACGATACTGTGTGGCACACACTAATGTGAAGCCCATGGGGTCGCCAGAATCTCGCGCGGCGTGAGGATCAGGGCACGGGGAGTGGGTCCAGCAGGTACCGGCGGATGGTCGGGGCCAGCGACGCGACCACCACCTCCGGGGCGGCGCCGGCAAGCGGCTCCAGCTTCAGCACGTACCGGATCATCGCCATGCCGATCATCTGCGCGGCGACCAGCGAGCCGCGCATCGGCGCCTCGGCCGGATCCAGGTCGAGTTGGCCGAGCACCCGGCGCAGGATCTGGGTGGTCAGGAACTCCCGCAGCATGCGGGCCGACCAGTCGTGCTGCAGGCCGCTGCGGAGCAGCGCCACCGCGGCCGCCCCCGTCACCGGGTCGTCCCAGATGCGCACGAAGGTGCTCACCAGCCGGTTGGGCAGTTCCTCGAGGTCGCCGTCGAGCACCTGGGGGAGCAGGCTCACCGGGTCGAACGGCGCCTCGACCGTGGCCAGGAACAGTTGCTCCTTCGTGCCGAAATAGTGGTGGACCAGCGCCGGATCGACTCCGGCGCCGGTCGCGATCTGGCGGATCGAGGCATTGTCGAATCCGCGGTCGGCGAAGGCATCCCGCGCCGAGCGCAGGATGGCCTCCCGGGTGTCCTGGTTACCGGGCCTTCGGCCGGTGCGTGCCAATTGCTCGCCTCTCCTCGTCCGCCGCTGACGGTGGCGTCCGCTCACCCCGTCCGGCGACGCAGGGTACCGGCGGCCAGGCCGAGCGCCAGGATCGCCGCGCCCACCACGACGCAGAGGTCCCGCCATATCAGGCCGCTCGGATCGGCGTGCCGGCCGACCTCCTGTAGCCCCTGCACCGCATAGGTCAGCGGCATCGCCGTGGACAGCGCGTGCAGCCAGCCCGCCATCCGGTCGCGTGCCACGAACAGCCCGCACAGGAAGATCTGAGGAAAGGCGACCAGCGGCATGAACTGCACCGCCTGGAACTCGCTGGACGCGAAGGCGCTAAAGAACAGGCCGAGGGCCATGCCCAGGACCGCGTCGGCCACCGCGATCACGATCACCAGCGCGGGACTGCCGGCCGTGTGCAGGCCGAACGCCCAGTAGGCCAGGCCGGTGCCCGCGGCCGCCTGGATCGCGGCGAGCAGGCCGAAGGCGATCCCGTACCCGAAGAGCAGGTCCAGCTTGTGCAGCGGGGTGGTCAGCAGCCGCTCCAGGGTGCCGCCGGTCCGCTCGCGCAGCATCGCGATGCTGGTGATCAGGAACATCAGCACGAACGGGAACACACACAGCATCACCAGGCCGACGCGGTCGAACGTGCCCGGCTGGTTCTCGAACAGGTAGTAGACCAGCGTCAGCAGGACCAGCGGCAACCCGATGATCATCACTATGGTCCGCCGGTCGTGGGCGAGTTGTCGCAGCACGCGTGCGGTGGTGCGGAGCATGATCGTCGCGGACATCACGCCGACACCTCCTCGCGCTGCCGGATCAACCGCAGGAACGCCGTCTCCAGGTCGTCCGTGCCGGCGCCGGCCCTCACCGCCGCTGGGGTGTCGTCGGCGATCACCCGGCCCTCCCTGATCAGCACCAGCCGGTCGCAGCGGCCCGCCTCGTCCATGACGTGGCTGGACACGACCAGCGTGGTGCCGGCCGCGGCCAGAGCGTGGAACCGCTGCCACAGCTCGTCGCGCAGCACCGGGTCCTGCCCGACGGTGGGCTCGTCCAGGATCAGCAGCCTCGGGTCGCCGAGCAGCGCGCAGGCCAGGGAGGCGCGGCTGTGCTGCCCGCCGGACAGCGTGCGGACCAGCTGCCCGGCCGCGCGCTCCAGCCCCACGTCACGGATGGCCCGATCGGCGTCTCGGCCGGTGACGCCCGGGTAGAGGCTGGCGAAGTAGCGAGCGTTCTCCCGCACGGTCAGGTCCGGATAGACGCTGGGCGCCTGTGTGACGTAACCGATCTCTCGGCGCAGCGTCGGGCTGCCCGCCGGCCGTCCCAGCACCTCGATCCGGCCCGACCGTACTCGCTGCACGCCCACGATCGCGCGCATCAGGGTGGTCTTGCCGCTGCCGCTGGGGCCGAGCAGGCCCGTCACGCAACCCTCTCGCACCGCCGTGCTGATGCCGTGCAGCACGGTCCTTTTCCCCCGGATCACGACGAGGTCCCGGACCTCCACCGCGTGCGCCATGGTCCCTCCAAGATTTCATCAGCCGTTGAAATCAACGCTAGATGAAATCTTGGGTTGGGGCAATCGTGGTTGGCTTGACTTTGAGTCCACTCGAAGGGGGAGGCTGGTTGACATGGATCGCGGGCTGACGGTGGGTGAGGCGGCGGCCAAAGTGGGACTCTCCGCGCACACCCTGCGCTGGTACGAGCAGGAGGGCCTGGTCGAGCCGGTGAGCCGGGACGGGGCCGGCCGGCGCCGCTACGAGAGCGATGACCTGGACTGGTTAATGTTGCTGACCAGGCTGCGCACCACGGGGATGTCCGTGCGGGACATGCGCAGGTACGCGGAGTTGGCCCGGCTCGGGCCGCAGACGGTGAGCGAGCGGCTGCGCCTGTTCGAGGAGCACAAGGCGCACGTACTGGAGCGCATCGTCGACCTGCAACGCGACCTGGAAGCGATCAACGTCAAGATCGAGATTTACCGGCAGATGGAGCAAGAGCAACTATGAAGCAACGGCGTTTGGGCAGGGGCGGCCCGGAGGTATCCGAGATCGGTCTCGGCTGCATGGGCATGAGCTTCGCCTACGGCGAGCGCGACGACGAGGAGTCCGCCCGGACCTTGCACCGGGCCCTCGACCTCGGCGTCACGTTCCTCGACACCGCCGACATGTACGGCGCCGGCCACAACGAGCAGCTGATCGGCCGGACCCTGGGCGGGCGGCGCGACGAGTTCTTCCTGGCCACCAAGTTCGGTTTCCGCTCGCCCACCGGTGGGCCGCGTTCCGACGCACCCGACACCTTCATCGACACCTCGCCGGAGTACGTGCGGGAGGCCTGCGACGCGTCCCTGAGCCGGCTCGGCTTCGACACGATCGACCTGTACTACGCCCACCGGCGCAACCCGGACGTGCCGATCGAGGACACCGTCGGGGCGATGGCCGGACTGGTGGCGGCCGGCAAGGTGCGGCACCTGGGCTTGTCGGAGGTGAACGCGCAGACCCTGCGCGCCGCTCACGCGGTGCACCCGATCGCCGCGCTCCAGGTCGAGTACTCCCTGTTCAGCCGGGAGATCGAGGACGAGCTGCTGGACACCTGCCGCGAGCTGGGGATCGCCGTGGTGGCGTACTCGCCGGTCGGGCGGGGGCTGCTCACCGGTACCGTCACCGCCGACCAGGTGGGCCGGCAGGGTGACTTCCGTGGCGGGGTGCCGCGCTTCCAGGGCGAAAATTTGGACAAAAACCTCAAGCTCGTCGAGGCGGTGCGCCGAGTGGCCGCGACGCTGAGCGCCACGCCGGCTCAGGCGGCGCTCGCCTGGCTGCTGGCCCGGGACGAACTGGTGATCCCGATCCCGGGCACCAAGCGGGTGAAATACCTCGAGGAGAACACGGCTGCCTCCGAGATCACGCTCACCCCGGAGCAGTTCGAGTCGATCGAATCGGCGGCCACCGGGGTCGCCGGGGCGCGGTACTCCGACGCCTCCCTGCAGTTCGTCAACCAGTAGCCGACCGGTAACGCACCACGCGCGTGGTACGTTGGTGAGGTGGAGGAGCGCTACAGCTTCACGACCGACGGCCTGCACAACCTCGCGGTCTACGGGGTGAGCCCGACGCACGCGTGGTCCGCGTTGACCGCGCTGCGCCGGGTCATCCGCCATCTCGGCGACGAGTTGGACGAGACCGACGTCAAGCTCGTGTTCGCGCAGACCGACGGCGGGTATGTGGTGGTGTTCCTCGCGGAGTCCGACCGCGACGACAACGATTGGGACATCATCGCGGCGCGGCACATGTGGCCGGACGAGGTGGCCATGTTCGAGAAGTTGGCCGCAGGGGGTAGTCAGTCATGAAGCGAGACAAAGAAATCAATGAGGCGATCGGTGGCAGCCTCAGCGACGTGCTCGCCAATGGTGCCGACGCGTCACTGTCCACACCGGACACCGCCACGCCAATGGTCAGCCGATCGCTCCGCCTGCCGCTGGAGACGTACGAGCGATTGCAGGTGGCGGCGGCGACCCGCCACGTGCCGATCACCACGCTGATGCGGGATTTCATCGAGGCGGGCCTGGCGGAGTTGGATGACACCGCGACCGTGCCACTGGCCGACGTCCGGCGGGCACTGGCGGCGCTGGCCAGCCACAGCAGGGCGGCCTGACGGCTGAAACGACCAACGCGGCCGGGGACGTGAACTCCCCGGCCGCGCTCGTACCCTCCGCTTACAACGCCAGTACCCGCTCCAGGAAGTCCCGGTACCTGCGCAGCGCGATCCGCAGGGACTCGGTGTCCGGGTTGTCGGAGTGCTGGCGAGGGTCGAGATCCAACTGCTCGGCGAGGAGCGCCTCGGCCAGTGCCCGTACCGCCTCGGTCACGAGCGCCTGCGCCTCGGCCACCGCCTCGGCGGGCTCGTCGACGAACCGGGCCTGGACCTCCTTGAGGTGGTCGCGGAACCCGGCCGCGGCGTCGGGCGTCCAGACCGCGATGGTCGTCTGCCCCACGTCGCCGGGGCGCAACTGGGTCACCTCGCCGTAGACGACGGCCTCCCGGACGGTACCGGGGAGGGAGGCATCCTCGGCCTCGATGCCGTACCCGGCGTCCTCCACCGCCACGAAGGTCGAAAACGCCTCGCTCGGTGCCTCGTCGGCCGCCGGGTCGGACTGGTCGGTGAGGCCGTCACCGACGGTTCCCACCCCGGCGGGCAGCGGCGTGGCGGGCGCGATCGGCTCGGCGGGCTCGGCGGGCTCAGCGGGCTCGGCGGCGGACGCGATGATCTCTTCGGCCTCGGCGACCACCTCCTGCGGGTCGACGCCCGCGAGTTGGTCCTCGGCCGAGTCGTCCTCGGTCGAGATCTCGTCGGTACCAGCGGTGACCGGCTCCGGCTCGTCGTCGGTGTCGTGGTCGCCCTCGGTCTCCTCGGCGGCTTCGGGCTCCACCGCAACCGGCTCCGCCACCGTCGCGTCGTCGCTCGATCCCGCTTCGGCCTCGGCGACAACCTCGGTCTCGGTGGCCGCGCCGGCATCGAGTTCCGGCTCGCCTGCGACCTCGACTCCGACCCCGGCCGACTGCTCGTCGGCGGACTCGGCTTCGGCGGTCTCGACCTCAGCGGACTCGGCTTCGGCGGTCTCGACCTCAGCGGACTCGGCTTCGGCCGCCGGTTCTTCGGTGGGCGGTTCTTCGGCCGCCGGGTCCTCGGCCGGACTGGACTCTACGTCCGATTCGTCGATTGGGTCGCTGCCTTCGTTCTCGTCCGCGGCGGCCGTGGCGGGGGCGGCCTCTGCCTCGGGCTCGTCGGGCTGCGTCTCGTCGGTCGCGTCGGCCTCGGTTTCGGCCTCGGCTTCCGGCTCCTCTGCGGCCTCCGGTTCCGCGGCTTCCGGCTCCTCGGCGGCCGATGGCTCTGCGGTGGCCTCTGGTTCCTCGGTGGTTTCGGCGGTCGCTTCCGGTTCCGTCCGCGGGTCGGCCTCGGCCGCTGGTTCCTCGGTGGGTTCCGTGGCGGCCTCCGGTTCGGTGGCGGCGTCCGCATCGTCGGCCGCTTCCTCGGCCGGCTCGGGGTCGGCGTCCGCCTGGGGTTCGTCGGGCTGGGCCTCGGCGTCCGGTTCGGCGGTGGCGTCAACGTCAGCGGTCGCTTCGGGTTCGGACTGCGGGTCGGCCTCGGCCGCTGGTTCCTCGGTGGGTTCCGTGGCGGCCCCCGGCTCGGCGGTGATCTCCGCGTCCACGTCGGCCGTTGCGGCGGTCGGTTCGGCATCGGCAGGTTCGGCGTCGGTTGCCGGCTCCGAGGCTCCGTCATCGACCTCGGCGGCCGGTGCGGTCTCGGAGGCGTCCTGCTCGGCGGCGGACTCCTGCTCGGCGTCGGGCTCGGCGGCGTCGGCGGACTCGGCGGCGTCGGCGGACTCGGCGGCGTCGGCGGCCTGGGGCTCGGAGGGCTCCGTGGCGTCGGTGGGCTCTGCGGCGTCGACCGGCTCTGCGGCGTCGACCGGCTCTGCGGCGTCGACCGGCTCTGCGGCGTCGACCGGCTCCGGGTCGGTTTGCGGCTCGTCGGCGGAGGCGTCGCCCTCGGCCTGTGGACCGTCGGGCTGCGCGTCGTCGGCCGGATCGGGGTCCGGCTCGGCGGCCTCGGCTGGTTCGGCGGCGGCCTCGGGCTCCGCGTCCGGCTCTACGACGGGCTCTTCGGCGGCCTCAGGCTCGGCGGGCGCTTCCGCCTCAGGCTCGGCGGGCGCTTCCGCTTCAGGGAGCGCCTCGGGCCCAGCCGTCATGTCGTCGGGGTTGGCCTCGGCCTCCAACACGTCGGACGATTCCGCGGCCGGCTCGTCGTCGGTCGCGGGCGCCTCGGGCTCTTCCGGAGACTCGGCTGCGGGTTCGGCGGCGGCCTCGCCGGGCGCCTCGGGTTCGCCGGATGCCTCGGGCTCTACGGGAGCATCGGCCACCGCATCGGGTGCCGTATCGGAGGCACTCCCGGCCTCGGCGGTCGCGTCGCGCTGTGGTTCGGCGTCGGCCAGTGGTTCGGCGTCGGCCGGTGGCTCGGTATCGGCCTCGGTCGCGAAATTCTCGGCCCCGGAACTCTCGGCCCCGGAACTCTCGGCGTGGAAATTCTCGGCCGTGAAAGTCTCGGCTGTCGGTTCGGTCTCGGCGGCGGGGGCCGCCTGATCGTCTTGCGCGGAGTCAGCCGCTGGTTCGCCGGTCGGCAATCCGATCATCGGTTGCTCCGCGGCGATCTCGTCGGCTGGCGATCGGGGGGCCGGGATCGCCGCCGTCGGCTCGGAACCGGATGTTGGCGGCACGTCGTCGGCACGTTCGATGTTTGCCTGCATTGGCAGTTCTCCGTCCGCTCTGTCTGGCGGTACGAACGCCAGACGCTGGTCCGCTCGCTCCGCGCGGACTCGCGGCATGGCCACGCACTCTCCCGCGAAAAGGCGCATTTGGGTACGCCGAATCACGCCGCGGCGGAGCACACGACGACGGGTAGAGTCGCCCCAGATGTCCGCTCTGGTGAAGGAAGACCGAAAAGTGCAGGGGAGTGTGCGATCGCCGGGAATCAGTGGCGGCGCAGTGCATACGGTACCCCCGCAAGTCCAGCAGCACAGCCCCCGAAATCGACTGAGCTCACCGCCGAAATCGTGTGCTGGGCGACGGATGCGGGACTGCGTGGCAGAGGGACCGGAGAGTAGGGAACAATCGGGCACTGTGGCCCCCGTACTCGCCCCCGAAGTCGCCGCCCGGCTGCGCCGTGATCCGGCCGGCCTGGTCGCCGCCGTCGTTCAGCAGCACGACACCGGTGAGGTGTTGATGCTCGCCTGGATGGACGAGGAGGCGTTGCGTCGCACCGTGGCGACGGGCCGCGCCACGTACTGGTCGCGCAGCCGCCGGGAGTACTGGGTGAAGGGCTCGACGTCCGGGCACCATCAGTATGTGCGCTCGGTGGCGCTGGACTGTGACGGCGACGCGTTGCTGGTAAAGGTGGAGCAGGTCGGTGCGGCCTGTCACACCGGCACGCGCACCTGCTTCACCGATGTGATCTATGAGGAGAAGGACGAGTGACCACCGGCGTCGTGACCCCCGATGAGGGGACATTTCGAGCGCTGGCCAGGGCGCACCGGGTGATCCCGGTTACCCGCCGGCTGCTCGCCGACGGGGAGACCCCGGTCGGTGTCTACCGGAAGCTGGCCGGCGGGCCCGGCACCTTCCTGCTGGAGTCTGCCGAGCAGGGCTCGTCCGGCAGCACCGCGTGGTCGCGGTACTCGTTCATCGGGGTCCGTAGCGCCGCCACGCTGACCGAGCGCGACGGCCAGGCGCACTGGCTCGGCACCCCGCCCGAGGGCGTGCCGGTCGACGGCGACCCGGTCAAGGCGCTGCGCGGCACGCTGGCGGCGCTGGCCGGGTCGGGTACCCCGCAGACGGGCGAGGACCTGCCTCCGCTGACCGGTGGGCTGGTCGGGTACCTCGCCTACGACATCGTGCGCCGGTTCGAGCGGCTGCCCGAATTGGGCACCGACGACCTGCGCGTCCCCGAACTGGGCATGCTGCTGGCCACCGATCTGGTGGTACTGGACCATTTCACCGGCTCCGCGCTGCTGGTGGCCAACGCGGTGCTTCCGATCGAGGTAGACGACGAGCGGGCCAGCGCGGCCTATCATCACGCGATCGGCCGGCTGGACGCGATGACCACGGCACTGTCCCGGCCGACCCCGCCACTCGTGTCCACTGTGGACTTTCCTGGGGTGGGTCGGGTGGTCTCGCGTACGCCGGAGGGGCAGCACCCCAAGTCGGTCGAGATGGCCAAGGACGCCATCCGCGACGGCGAGTGTTTCCAAATCGTTGTATCTCAACGGTTCGAACGGCCCACCGAGGCCGACCCGCTGGACGTCTACCGGGTGCTGCGCGCGAGCAATCCGAGCCCATACATGTACCTCGTCCGGTTTGACGGCTTCGACGTGGTCGGCTCGTCGCCGGAGGCGCACCTCAAGGTGACCGACCGGCAGGCGATGCTGCACCCGATCGCCGGTACCCGCTGGCGGGGGCAGACCCAGGCGGAGGACGCCCGGCTGGCCGAGGAGTTGCTGAACGACCCCAAGGAGCGGGCCGAGCACGTGATGCTGGTCGATCTCGGCCGCAACGACCTGGGCCGGGTGTGCCGGCCGGGCAGCGTGCAGGTGCAGGAGTTCGCCACCATCGAGCGGTACAGCCACGTGATGCACATCGTGTCTACCGTGACCGGTGAGCTGTCCGATGACCGTACGGCGTTCGACGCGCTGGTGGCGACGTTCCCGGCCGGTACCCTCTCCGGGGCTCCGAAGGTCCGCGCCATGGAGATCATCGAGGAACTCGAGCCGACCCGGCGCGGCGTGTACGGCGGGATCGTCGGCTACTTCGGCTTCGGTGGCGACCTGGACACCGCCATCGCGATCCGGACGGCGATGATGCGGGACGGCGTCGCGTACGTCCAGGCCGGCGGGGGAGTGGTCGCCGACTCGGACCCGGTCGCCGAGGAGCGGGAAACCCGGAACAAGGCCGCCGCCGTGCTCGCCGCCATCGCGGCCGCCGAGACGCTACGCCCGGCGCGATGAGCGGGGAGCGGCGCGGCCTGACCAAGGCGGTACTCGGCTGTGCGGCCGGCGCGGCCCTGGCTCTGCTGGCCGCGTCCCGGACCTGGGCGGTCGTGATCACCCGGCACACCGCGCCGGCCGCGGTGGTGCGCACGCCGCACACCGGCTCCGCGTTGGTGCCCTGGCTGACCGCGCTGGCCCTGGTCGCGCTCGCCGGTGCCGGCGCGTTGCTGGCCACCCGCGGCCGGTCGAGGTCGGTGGTCGGCGTACTGCTGCTGCTCGCCGGGGCGGGCGTGCTGGGCGGCGGAGTCTACGGGCTGGCCACCGTCGCGCACGTCACCGTCGTCTGGCCGGTACTGGCGATGATAGGCGCGCTGGGGATCGGGTACGGCGGCTTCGAGGCCACCTTCCACAGCCGCTCCTGGCCGGCGATGGGCGGGCGGTACGAGCGCCCGCAGGCCCCGCGCACCCCCGCGGAGGACGAGCCTCAACACACCGGCCCATCGCGCTCTGACGTGGCGATGTGGGACGCGCTGGATCGGGGCGAGGACCCGACGAGGTAGCTATGACCGATCATGGACCCAACCACGAGGAATGGGCATTATGCAGCAGTCCACCTCGTGAGGCATGCCATACCCCCACCACTAGGGGCCGGATGGCGCCCCCTAGCATCGGGCCCATGACACCCGACGAGGGGAGTCCGATGTCAACCGCCGCGGGCAGCCCGAGCGTGCTCGACGAGATCCTGGCCGGCGTGCGGGAAGATGTCGCGGCCCGACAGCAGCGCACCCCATTGGAGCTCGTCCGCGAGCTAGCCGCTGCGGCTCCGCCACCCAAGGACGCCTTTGGCCTGCTACGCGCGCCGGGTGTCGGCGTGATCGCTGAGGTCAAGCGCTCCTCGCCGTCCAAGGGCCGGCTCGCCGAGATTCCCGACCCGGCCGAACTCGCCGGGGAGTACGCGGCCGGCGGAGCGCGGTGCATCTCGGTGCTCACCGAGAACCGGTGGTTCGGCGGCAGCCTGGAGGACTTCGACGCGGTCCGGGCGGTGGTCGACGTGCCGCTGCTGCGGAAAGACTTCGTCGTCTCCAGTTACCAGGTGCACGAGGCCCGCGCGCACGGCGCCGACCTGGTGCTCCTGATCGTGGCGGCGCTCGAGCAGAACGCGTTGATGGGCCTGCTGGAGCGGGTCGAGTCACTCGGCATGACCGCGCTGGTCGAGGTGCACACCGAGGACGAGGCGGACCGGGCCATCGCCGCGGGCGCCCGGGTGATCGGGGTGAACGCCCGCGACCTGCGCACGCTTGAGGTGGATCGGGAGGTCTTCGAGCGGATCGCCCCCGGGCTGCCGAACAACATCGTCAAGGTCGCCGAATCCGGGGTGCGGGGGCCGCACGACCTGATCCGGTACGCCTCGGCCGGCGCCGACGCGGTGCTGGTGGGGGAGGGCCTGGTGACCCAGAAGAGTCCCCGCGAGGCGGTGGCGGAACTGGTCACGGCCGGCAGCCACCCGGCCACGCCGAGGCCGACGCGATGAGCGCGGACACGCCGGGCGCGGACACGCCGGGCGGCGGGGCCACCGGGGCGCTGCCGGACTCGGCCGGGCACTTCGGGCGCTTCGGCGGCCGGTTCATGCCGGAGGCGCTGATCCCGGCCCTGGACGAACTGGAGGCCCAGTACCGGGCGATCCAGTCGGACCCGGACTTCCAGAACGAGTTCGCCAGGCTGCTGCGCGAGTACGCCGGGGTGCCGTCGATGCTCTACGACGCCACCCGGCTGTCCGAGGCGGTCGGTGCCCGAATCCTGCTCAAGCGCGAAGACCTCAACCACACCGGCGCGCACAAGGTGCGCAACGTCCTGGGCCAGGCACTGCTGACCCAGCGGATGGGCAAGAAGCGGATCATCGCGGAGACCGGTGCCGGACAGCACGGGGTGGCCAGCGCGACCGCGGCCACGCTGTTCGGCCTGGAGTGCGTGGTGTACATGGGCGAGGAGGACACCCGCCGCCAGGCGCTCAACGTGGCCCGCATGCGGATGCTGGGCGCCACGGTGGTGCCGGTGACCAACGGCTCGCGCACGCTCAAGGACGCGATGAACGAGGCGCTGCGCGACTGGGTGACCAACGTCGAGAGCACCCACTACCTGATCGGTACCGCGGCCGGGCCGCACCCGTTCCCCGCGATGGTGCGTGACTTCGCCCGGGGCATCGGCGTCGAGGCCCGGGCCCAGTGCCTGGAGCTGACCGGCCGGCTGCCCGACGCGGTCTGTGCCTGCGTGGGCGGCGGCTCGAACGCGATCGGGATCTTCCACGCGTTCGTTCCGGACGCCTCCGTGCGGCTGTACGGCTTCGAGGCCGGCGGCGAGGGCATCTCTACCGGTCGGCACGCCGCCAGCATCACCGGCGGCGACCCCGGGGTGCTGCACGGCGCCCGGACCTACATCCTGCAGGACGAGGACGGCCAGACGATCGAGTCGCACTCGATCTCGGCCGGGTTGGACTACCCCGGGGTCGGTCCGGAGCACGCCTGGCTGCACGACACCGGCCGGGCGACCTACGAGCCGGTCACCGACGCCGAGGCGATGGACGCGTTCGCGCTGCTGTGCCGCACCGAGGGGATCATCCCGGCCATCGAGAGCGCGCACGCGCTGGCCGGTGCCCGCCGGGTCGCGCGGTCGCTGGGCCCGGACGCGACGATCGTGGTCAACCTGTCCGGCCGCGGGGACAAGGACGTGGAGACGGCAGGAAAGTTCTTCGGCATCCTCGGGGAGCAGTAGTGGACGCATCCGGCGCGGGTCGCCGTACGGCGGTGGCCCGGTGAGCCTGGCCCCCATTTTTGACAAGGCGCGCGCCGAGGGGCGCGGCGTGCTGGTGGGCTGCATGCCGGCGGGCTTCCCGACGGTGGAGGGCGGCATCGAGGCGATGCGCGCCATGGTGGCCGCCGGCGTGGACGTGATCGAGGTCGAGCTGCCGTACTCCGATCCGGTGATGGACGGGCCGGTGATCCAGCGGGCCAGCGAGATCGCGCTGGCCGGCCGGGTACGCACCGCCGACGTGCTGCGCACGATCGAGGCGGTCGCGCAGGCCGGCGCGCCGGTGGTGATGATGACCTACTGGAACCCGATCGAGCGGTACGGCGTCGACCGGTTCGCCCGTGACTTCGCGTCGGCCGGCGGGGCAGGGTTGATCACGCCCGACCTGATCCCGGACGAGGCGCAGGAGTGGCTGGCCGCGTCCGACCGGCACGGACTGGACCGGGTCTTCCTGGTCGCGCCGGCGTCCACGGACGAGCGGCTGGAGATGACGGCCGCACACTGCCGGGGCTTTGTCTACGCGACCAGCGTGATGGGGGTGACCGGCGCCAGGGCACAGACCTCGATGGCGGCGCCCGCGCTGGTCGAGCGGCTGCGCCGGTTCACCGAACTGCCGATCGGAGTGGGGCTGGGGGTGCGCGACGGTGCCCAGGCGGCGGCCGTGGCCGGGTACGCGGACGGGGTGATCGTCGGCAGCGCGCTGATCCGCTGCCTGCTCGACGCGCCCGACCTGAACTCGGGCCTGGACGCGCTGCGCGCGTTGAGCGCCGACCTGGCACAGGGCGTGCGCGACGCCGACCGGGCCCCGAGCGCTTAGGTCCAGTCCTGCTGATCAACTGCCCGGCTCGCGGCGGGCGGGTTCAGATGGAGGAGAGCACCTCTTCGGAGGACGGGTCGACCGCCTCCGAAACCTCGGGCTCCGACTTGCGCTGGACCACCCGCAACACGCCGGAGCGGCCGGCCGCCGCGTCGGCCAGCGCGATCGCCGCTGTGGCCGTCGTCGGCTCCGGCAGGTCGCCGGCGTCCTCCCAGGTCAGCCGGCGGATGCGGCCCGGCGCGTTGAGGGTGACCTCGCCCTCGATCTTTGCCCGGAAGACGTAGACCACGACGTCCGGCAGGTCGTCGCCGCACCCGTCGCCGGTCAACTGGTACAGCCCGACGAGGTCGGACACCTCGACATCGGTGCCAATTTCCTCGCAGATGTCCCGCGCGGCCGCGTGGACCGGGCTCTCGCCGAGGCGGATCGTGCCGCCCGGCAGGCCCCAGAGTCGATGCCCCTGGCTCTGCTGACACAGCAGAACGCGGCCGGCGGGATCCTGGATCACCGCCGCGACCGCGGATTCAACGGAATTCATGAATGGAGAGCCTAGGCCGGTCATTAACTCCAGACCAGGGGCGCCTCGCGCTTCCCGACAGCGGTAGCGTGTGCATTCGTGAACCTCGCCGCAATTCCGAGCCCCACGACCGCGGTCTGGGACCTGGGACCGATCCCGATCCGGGCATACGCGCTGTTCATCGTGCTCGGCATCGTTGCCGCCTGCGTGGTGGCCGAGGTGCGGATGCGCCGGCTGGGCGCCCCACCGTATTTGATCCTGGACATCGCGGTCTGGGCGGTGCCGCTGGGCATCGTCGGCGCCCGCGTCTATCACGTGATCACCTCGCCGGACGCATACTTCGGCGAGGGCGGCCATCCGGTGGACGCCCTCAAGGTCTGGCACGGCGGCCTCGGCATCTGGGGTGCCATCGCCGGCGGGGTGCTGGGCGCCTGGATCGCCTGCCGGCAGCGCGGCGTCCCGCTATTCTTCGTCGCCGACGCGGCGGCGCCGGGGCTGCCGCTGGCGCAGGCGCTGGGCCGGTGGGGCAACTGGTTCAACAACGAGCTGTACGGCCGCTCGACGTCGCTGCCCTGGGGCCTGCGGGTGCACGTCATGGACGACCAGAACCCGGGCCACGCGCTGGTCATGGACGGCAAGCCGGTCGTCCAGCAGGGGCTCTACCAGCCGACCTTCCTGTACGAGTCGCTGTGGGACGTCGGCGTGGCGATCCTGGTCTGGCAGCTGGACAAGCGGTACCGGTTCGGCCGGGGCCGGGCGTTCGCGCTCTACGCGATGGCGTACACGGCCGGCCGGGCCTGGGTCGAGGCGCTGCGGGTGGACACCGCGCACCACTTCCTCGGCCTGCGGCTCAACGACTGGACCTCGATCGTGGTGTTCCTGGCGGCGCTGATCTACTTCGTTCGGGTACGCGGGCCGCAGCTGCGCCTGGTCCCCGGCGAGGACGGCCAGCTGATCGCCGAGCCGGTGGTCGACGGCGGCGCGGCCGGCGGAGTCGCCGGTGTCGCTGCCCCGGCCGGCGACGCCACGGGCGACGACGTCGAGCTGGTCGACGCCACCGGCGGCGGGTCCGGGGGCGGCGGGTCCGGGGGCGGCGGTTCCGGCTCGGATGATGACGATCCCGGCGAGGTGGTCGTGGTCGGGGCCGGCCCGAGCGCCGGAGTGGCGGACGGCTCGGTCGGCGAGGCCGGTGTGGTCGGTGGCGGTGCGGCCGGGACCGGCGCGGCCGGGACCGGCGGGGCCGGGGGCGGCGCGGTCGGCGGCGAGCCGGAGGACTCGGTGTGGCGGGCGGACCCGTCCGGGGATGACGCGCCGCCCGGCGACGCGACCCACGGTACGACCGAGAAGTAGGAGGAGCGATGCGCTCGGCGGTCGTGGTCGGGGCCGGGATCGGCGGGTTGGCCGCCGCCGGTGCGCTGGCCCGCACCGGCTGGGAGGTCACCCTCCTGGAGCGCGGCGACCGGCTGCGCGGGGACAGCGCGGCCCTGCTGATCTGGCCCAACGGGGTGCGCGCGCTGCGCGCGATGGACCTCTCCGGCGGCCTGAACGCGATAGCCAGCCCGGCGCCGTCGCGCGGGATCCGCCGCCCGAGCGGGCAGTGGATGGTGCAGCCCGACGACGCCGTCGAGCGCGACGCGGACGCCTCGGTCGTGGTGCACCGCGAGGATCTGCACGACACGCTGGTAGCGGGGCTGGGCGACAAGATCGACATCCGTACCGGCGTGCAGGTGCGCGCCGTGCGCTGCGAGCCGGGCGAGCAGCCGTCGGTCAGCGACGGCCGCAGCACTTGGCAGGCGGATTTCGTCGTGGCGGCGGACGGGCTGGACAGCGTGGTGCGCCGCAGGCTGGTCCCGGAGTCCAGTGTGGTGGCCGCCGGCTGTGCGGCGTGGCGCGCGGTGATCCCGTGGTACAGGGCGCCGAAGCTGCCCGCCGACGGCGCCGGTACCGGTGGCGAGACGCTCGGTGCCGGGCACCGTTTCCGGTACGCGCTGCTGGGCGAGCCGGGTTCGGCCGGCGTCTCCGGCCGGGGCGGGGTGTACTGGGCGGCGACGGTCCCGGGTGCGAGCCGGCCCGAACCGCCGGCCACCCAGCTGAGCCTGCTGCGGCGGTGGTTCGCCGGCTGGCACGCGCCCATCGGCGACCTGCTGGCCGCCACCGAGCCGGACGACCTCATCCAGCACCCGGTCGCGGAGCTGCGCCCGCTGCCCCGCGCGTTCTCCTTCCCCGCCGGGCCGGGCGGCTTCGTGCTGCTCGGCGACGCGGCCCACGCCATGAGCCCTCACCTCAGCCAGGGCGCCTGCCTCGCGCTGGAGGACGCGGCGACGCTCCGGGTGCTGCTGAAGGACGCGATTCCCGGGCGCACCCTGCAGGGTGCCCTGGACGCGTACAGCCGGGCCCGGCGGCCGCGGCTGGCCCGCATCCTGCGCCAGTCCCGCCGGGTGGGGGCCGTCTACTCGGCCAACGGCACGCTGGCGGTGCGCGCCCGCGACGCCGCCCTCGGGCTCACCCCGAACCGGTTGCTGGGTCGGGCCTCGGACACGGTCCGGCAGTGGCGGCCGCCGGCGTGACGCGCCGCCACCGGCGTGCCGCGTCGCCAGTCTGACCTGTTTGCCCGCTCCATCCTGGTTTCCATCCCCATGAAGGGAGTTAATCGCCGCAAAGCGTCGGCATCGACAATTAACAATATGTGATCAATATAGTGCCAGCCGGCCGTACACGGGGCCGGCCGGGCCGGTTACCGTAGACTCGAGAAGCTTTACAGGGCCGACGTCGTCCCGTTCCCCGCTTCGCGAATGACGTCAGGAGGCCCGATGGCATACCCGTACCCTCAGGACGCCACGGGGGGCGCTGCTTTGCGCCTCGGTCCGGCCTCGGCCACCCATTCCCGGGGGCTGTATGACCCCGCGTACGAGCACGACGCGTGCGGCGTCGCCTTCGTGGCCGATATCGAGGGTCATCGCACCCATGGCGTGGTGGAGAAGGGGCTGGCCGCGCTGTGCCGCCTCGACCACCGCGGGGCGCGGGGAGCGGAACCCAATACCGGGGACGGCGCGGGGATCCTGCTGCAGATCCCGGACGCGTTCTACCGCGCCGAGGTCGACTTCGCGCTGCCGCCGGCCGGCCAGTACGTGACGGGGCTGGTGTTCCTGCCGGTCGCCCCGGCGGACGCGGCCCGCGCGGTGACGGTGGTGGAGAAGTACGCGCTGGTCGAGGGCGTCGAGGTGCTGGGCTGGCGGGAGGTGCCGGTCGACGCGGCCGGGCTGGGCGCCACGGCGCTGGCCGCCCGCCCGCACATCCGTCAGGTCTTCCTGTCCGCGCGGCGGCTGACCGCCACGGCCGCCGGGCCGGCCGGGGTCGCGCTGTCCGGTGTGGAGCTGGAGCGGGTCGCGTTCTGCGTGCGCAAGCAGGCCGAGCGGGAGACCCGGGAGCGCGGCATCCCCGTACACTTCCCGTCGCTGTCCGGGCGCACCATGGTCTACAAGGGCATGCTCACCCCCGACCAGCTGGTCAGCTTCTTCCCCGAACTGTCGGACCCGCGGGTGGACAGCGCCATCGCGCTGGTGCACTCCCGGTTCTCCACCAACACGTTCCCGTCCTGGCCGCTGGCGCACCCGTACCGGTACATCGCGCACAACGGCGAGATCAACACCGTACGGGGCAACCGGAACTGGATGGCCGCCCGCGAGGCGCTGCTGGCCTCCCCGCTGATTCCCGGCAACATCAAGCGGCTGTTCCCGATCTGCGCCCCGGGCGCCTCCGACTCGGCCAACTTCGACGAGGTCCTCGAACTGCTCCACCTGGCCGGGCGCAGCCTGCCGCACGCGGTGCTGATGATGATCCCGGAGGCGTGGGAGAACGACCCCTCGATGGACCCGGCGCGCCGGGCGTTCTACGAGTTCCACGCGAGCCTGATGGAGCCGTGGGACGGTCCGGCGGCGGTGGCGTTCACCGACGGTACGGTCGTCGGCGCGGTGCTGGACCGCAACGGGCTGCGCCCCGGCCGGTGGTGGCGTACCTCCGACGGGCTGGTGGTGCTCGCCAGCGAGGCCGGCGTACTGGACCTCGACCCGGCCACCGTGGTGGCCAAGGGCCGGCTGCAGCCGGGCAAGATGTTCCTGGTCGACACCGCGGCCGGTGAGATCATCGAGGACGACGAGATCAAGGCGCGGCTGGCGGCCGAGCAGCCGTACGACGACTGGCTGATGGCCGGCCTCATGCGGCTCGAGGACCTGCCCGAGCGCGAGCACGTCATCTACACCCACGACTCGGTGCAGCGGCGCCAGCAGACCTTCGGGTACACCGAGGAGGAGCTGAAGATCCTGCTCGGCCCGATGGCCAGGACCGGGGCCGAGCCGCTGGGCTCAATGGGCACGGACACGCCGATCGCCGTGCTGTCCGAGCGCCCGCGGCTGCTCTACGACTACTTCGGTCAGCTGTTCGCCCAGGTCACCAACCCGCCGCTGGACGCGATCCGGGAAGAGTTGGTGACCAGCCTCGGCGCCACCATCGGGCCGGAGGGCAACCTGCTCGACCCGAGCCCGGCCAGCTGCCGGCAGATCCGGCTGCCCGGGCCGGTCATCGACAACGACGAACTGGCCAAGCTGCTGTCCATCGACGAGGACGGCGACATGCCGGGCTTCCGGGCGATCCGGGTCTCCGGGCTCTACCGGGTCCGGGACGGCGGGCAGGGGCTCAAGGCCCGGCTCACCGAGATCTGCCGGCACATCTCCGAGGCCATCGAGGACGGAGCGCGCATCCTGGTGCTCTCCGACCGGGACTCCACGGCCGACCTCGCGCCGATCCCGTCGCTGCTGCTCACCGCCGCGGTGCACCAGCATCTGATCCGGGAGCAGACCCGTACCCAGGTGGCGCTGCTCGTCGAGTCGGGCGACTGTCGCGAGGTGCACCACGCCGCCCTGCTGATCGGGTACGGTGCCGCCGCGGTCAACCCGTACCTGGCGTTCGAGTCCGTCGACGACCTGATCCTGACCAGTGCGCTGCCCGGCGTCGAGTCCGCCAAGGCCATTCGGAACTACGTCAAGGCGCTGGCCAAGGGCGTACTGAAAATCATGTCGAAGATGGGCATCTCGACCGTCTCGTCGTACTGCGGCGCCCAGGTCTTCGAGGCGATCGGGCTGGACGACGAGCTGATCGACCGGTACTTCACCGGCACCAGCAGCCGGATCGGGGGCATCGGGCTCACCGAGATCGCGACCGAGGTCGCGGCCCGGCACGCCCGCGCGTACCCGCCCAACCGCGCCGAGCGGCTGCACCGCCGGCTGGAGGTGGGCGGCGAGTACCAGTACCGCCGCGAGGGCGAGCTGCACCTGTTCAACCCGGAGACGGTGTTCCTGCTCCAGCACTCGACCCGCAGCGGCCAGTACGACGTGTTCAAGAGGTACACGACGGCGGTGGATGACCTGGCGGCCCGGGCGGGCAGCCTGCGCGGGCTGTTCGAGCTGCGGGAGGGCGACCGGGATCCGGTCCCGCTCGACGAGGTCGAGCCGGCCAGCGAGATCGTGAAGCGGTTCGCCACCGGGGCGATGAGCTACGGCTCGATCTCGGCCGAGGCCCACGAGACTCTGGCCATCGCGATGAACCGGCTCGGCGGCCGGTCGAACACCGGCGAGGGCGGCGAGGACATCGACCGGCTCTACGACCCGGCCCGTCGCTCGTCGGTCAAGCAGATCGCCTCCGGCCGCTTCGGGGTCACCTCCGAGTACCTGGTCAACGCGGACGACCTGCAGATCAAGATGGCGCAGGGCGCCAAGCCCGGCGAGGGCGGCCAGCTGCCCGGCAACAAGGTGTGGCCGTGGATCGCCAAGACCCGGCACGCCACGCCGGGCGTCGGGCTCATCTCGCCGCCGCCGCACCACGACATCTACTCGATTGAGGACCTGGCCCAGCTGGTCTACGACCTGAAGAACGTCAACCCGCGGGCGCGCATCCACGTCAAGCTGGTGGCTGAGGTCGGCGTGGGCACGGTCGCGGCCGGGGTGGCCAAGACCAAGGCGGACGTCATCCTGATCTCCGGTCACGACGGCGGTACGGGCGCGTCGCCGCTCAATTCGCTCAAGCACGCCGGGGCGCCGTGGGAGCTGGGGCTGGCCGAGGCGCAGCAGACGCTGCTGGCCAACGGCCTGCGCGACCGGGTCACGGTGCAGGTGGACGGCCAGCTCAAGACCGGCCGGGACGTGGTGGTCGCGGCGCTGCTCGGCGCCGAGGAGTTCGGCTTCGCCACCGCCCCGCTGATCGTCGAGGGCTGCGTGATGATGCGGGTCTGCCACCTCGACACCTGCCCGGTCGGCATCGCCACGCAGAACCCGACGCTGCGCGCCCGGTTCACCGGCAGGCCGGAGTTCGTGGAGAACTTCTTCCTCTTCCTCGCCGAGGAGGTCCGCGAGTACCTCGCCGCGCTGGGCTTCCGCAGTCTGGACGAGGCGATCGGGCACGCCGAGGTGCTCGACCTGGTGCCGGCGATCGAGCACTGGAAGGGCCAGGGCCTCGACCTGACCCCGGTGCTGCACGTGCCGGACCTGCCTGACGACGCGCCGCTGCGCCGGATGAGCAGCCAGGACCACGGGCTGGGCAAGGCGCTGGACAACCAGATAGTGGCGGGCGCCGCCCCGGCGCTGTCGGACGGTACGCCGACCCGGATCGAGATCGACGTACGCAACGAGCACCGCAGCGTCGGCGCGATGCTCGGCGGGGAGGTGACCCGCCGCTTCGGCGGCAAGGGGCTGCCCGACGACACCATCGAGGTGTACCTGCGCGGTACCGCGGGGCAGTCCTTCGGTGCCTTCGTCCCGAACGGGGTGACCCTGCGCCTTTCCGGCGACGCCAACGACTACGTCGGCAAGGGCCTGTCCGGCGGCCGGCTGGTGATCCGGCCGGACACCTCGGCGCCGTTCACCGCCGAGGAGCAGATCATCGCCGGGAACACCATCCTCTACGGCGCGACCGGCGGCGAACTGTTCCTGCGCGGCCGGGTGGGCGAGAGGTTCGCGGTGCGCAACTCGGGCGCCCTCGCGGTGGTCGAGGGTGTCGGCGACCACGGCTGCGAATACATGACCGGGGGCAGGGTGGTGGTGCTCGGCCCGACCGGGCGCAACTTCGCGGCCGGGATGTCCGGCGGCACCGCGTACGTGTGGCGGCTGGACCCGGGCCGGGTCAACCGTGAGCTGGTCGAGCTGGAGCCAGTCGCGGCCGACGACAAGCGGGCGCTGCGCGACCTGGTGGAGCGCCACCTCACCGAGACCGGATCGGTGGTCGCGCGGCGGTTGCTGGACAACTGGGCGGCCAGCGTGGAGGAGTTCACCGCCGTCATACCCCGGGAATACCGCCGGGTACTGGAAGCCATGCGTGCCGCCGAAGCTGCCGGCCTGGACATCGATGAGGCCGTGATGGCATCGGGAGGCGTCAATGCCTGATCCACAGGGGTTCCTGCGGTACGAGCGGAAGCTGCCCGCGCGGCGGCCGGTGCCGGTACGCATCCAGGACTGGCGGGAGGTGTACCCGTCCGCCGACGACGCGCTCGTACGCGAGCAGGCGACCCGGTGCATGGACTGCGGCATCCCGTTCTGCCACCACGGCTGCCCACTGGGCAACCGGATCCCGGACTGGAACGACCTGGTCCGCACCGGGCAGTGGCAGTTCGCCATCGAGTCGCTGCACGCCACCAACAACTTCCCGGAGTTCACCGGGCGGCTGTGCCCCGCGCCCTGCGAGGCGGCCTGCGTGCTGTCCATCAACGGCGGCGCGTCGGTGACCATCAAGCAGGTCGAGGTCGAAATCATCAACCGGGCGTTCGACAACGGCGACGTCGCGCCCCAACCGGCGCCGGAGCGGTCGGGCCGCCGGGTGGCCGTGGTCGGCTCCGGCCCGGCCGGGCTGGCCGCCGCGCAGCAACTCGCGCGGGCCGGGCACGAGGTCACCGTGTACGAGCGCGACGACGCCCCGGGCGGCCTGCTGCGCTACGGCATCCCGGACTTCAAGCTGGAAAAGTCGCACATCGACCGGCGGCTGGAGCAGCTGACCGCCGAGGGCGTGCGGTTCGAGACCGGGCGTGAGATCGGTACGGACCTCCCGCTGGCACGGCTGCGCGACGAGTACGACGCGGTGCTGTTGGCGGCCGGTGCGCTGTCCGGCCGGGACATGCCGGACACGCCGGGCCGGCAGCGGCCGGGCGTCCACCTGGCCATGGAGCACCTGGTGGCGTCGAACCGGGTCGTCTCCGGCCGGGCCGAGCGGACCCCAATCGACGCGCAGCTTGTCGAAGCGGCGACGGGTGAGCGTTCAATCGATGCGGCCGGTAAGCACGTCATCATCATCGGTGGCGGCGACACGGCGGCCGACTGCCTGGGCGTGGCGCACCGGCAGGGCGCGGCGAGCATCACCCAGCTCGACCTGTACCCGCTGCCGCCCGCCGACCGGGACGCCTCGCGCGACCCGTGGCCGACCTGGCCGTGGATCCTGCGCGAGTATCCGGCGCACGAGGAGGGCGGCGAGCGGGTGTTCGCGGTAGCCGTCCAGGAGTTCGCGGGCTCGCCCGACGCCGGCGACGCGGGCCGGGTCGAGGCGGTACGAATCGCCGAGGTGACCGTGGAGCGGGTCGACGGCCGGCGGGTGGTCACGCCCGTGCCCGGCACCGAGCGCGACCTGCCGGCGGATCTGGTGCTGCTCGCGATCGGGTTCGACGGCACCGAGGAGGGCCCGCTGCTGGACCAGCTCGGGCTCGCCCGCAACCGGCGCGGCGGGCTGGACTGCGCCGATGACTGGCAGACCGGCGTGCCGGGGGTGTTCGTGGCCGGCGACATGCATCGGGGTGCCTCGCTGATCGTCTGGGCGATCGCGGAGGGCCGGGCCGCCGCGTCGGCGATCCACACCTACCTGGGCGGGGCGGGCAGCCTGCCCGCACCGGTCGACCCCGGCGCGCTCGCGCTCGCGGCGAGCTAGCCGGCACCGCATTCGAGACAGCCGCAGCGCCCGGCCCCCACGTCAGCGGGGTGCCGGGCGCTCGGGTGTTGCCGGGGGCGCGCTGGCACGGCCGGGTGCGCCGACGGCGGCCAGGAACGGGTCGTACCATGCAGGATGCCGCCACCAACGCCGCTGACGTTGCAACCGATGCCGTTGCGTAAGCACCATCAATTGTTCATTTTGGATTTCCCGGTAACACTGGGTCGGTGGACCGGGCCGTGAACGGAAGGCATTAGCCTCATGGGCGTGACACGCCGCGCGAAGATCGTATGTACCCTCGGCCCCGCGACCACCAGCCCCGAACGCATTCGTGGCCTGGTCGACGCAGGCATGGACGTGGCCCGGCTGAACTTCAGCCACGGCACACACGATGACCACGCGCAGGTGTACCAGCGAGTCCGCGAGGCCGCCGAGGCGACCGGTCGGGCGGTGGGCGTGCTGGCCGACCTGCAGGGTCCGAAGATTCGCCTCGGGCTGTTCGAGGACGGCCCGGTCGAGTGGCGCACCGGTGACACGGTGGTGATCACCAGCGAGGACATCATCGGCACCCGGGATCGGGTCTCCTGCACGTACCGCAAGCTGCCCACCGAGGTGAAGCCGGGCGACCGCCTGCTGATCGACGACGGCAAGGTGGCGATCGAGGTCAAGACCGTCACCGGCGGCACGGACATCCAGTGCCTGGTGATCGAGGGCGGGATGGTCTCCAACCACAAGGGCGTCTCCCTGCCCAACGTGGCGGTCAGCGTTCCTGCGCTGTCGGACAAGGACGCCGAGGACCTGCGCTTCGCGCTGCGGCTGGGCGCCGACCTGATCGCGCTGTCGTTCGTGCGCTCGCCCGACGACATCAAGCAGGTTCACGAGATCATGGACGAGGTCGGGATTCGCCGGCCGGTGATCGCCAAGATCGAAAAGCCGGAGGCGGTCTCCGCGCTGGAGCAGATCGTCGACGCGTTCGACGCGATCATGGTGGCGCGCGGCGACCTCGGCGTGGAGATGGCGCTGGACCAGGTGCCGCTGGTGCAGAAGCGCTGCGTCCAGCTCGGGCGCGAGCTGGCCAAGCCGGTGATCGTGGCGACGCAGATGCTCGACTCCATGATCGAAAACTCCCGCCCGACCCGCGCCGAGGCCTCCGACGTCGCCAACGCGGTGCTCGACGGCGCGGACGCGGTGATGCTCTCCGGCGAGACCAGCGTCGGCAGGTATCCGGTGCTGACGGTCTCCACCATGGCCCGCATCATCGAGACCACCGAGGCCGGCTCCATCGCCGTACCCCGCCTGCAGCACGACCCGCGTACCCGGGGCGGCGCGCTGACCAACGGCGCCTCGACCATCGCCACCTCGATCGGCGCCAAGGCGCTGGTGGCCTTCTCGCAGACCGGTGACACGGTCCGGCGGCTGGCCCGGCTGCACTGCCAGCTCCCGCTGGTGGCGCTGACTCCGGAGCCGGAGGTGCGCAGCCAGCTGGCCATGTCGTGGGGCGTGGAGAGCGTGCTCGTGCCGTACGTGCACCACACCGACGACATGTTCCGGCAGGTCGACCGGACCCTGCTGGAGATCAAGACCGCTCAGCCGGGCGACTACGTGGTGATCGTCGCCGGTACTCCGGCCGGCACCCCGGGCACCACCAACACGCTGCGGGTGCACCAGCTCGGCTCGCTGACCGACGGCCCGTCGCAGGCGTCCGGCCGGCACGGTTCGTGACGGACGATCGCGGTGACTGACGATCGCGACCTGGCCGGGTCGGGCCTCGGGGCACACCCGATGGCCCAGACCGGCCAGGTCGCAGTCGACGGGCTGCTGCGGATCCTGGATCTGGAGAAACTGGGCGAGGACGAGTTCCTCGGCAACAGCCCCGAGGTGGGCTCCGCGCTGCAGCGGGTCTTCGGCGGTCAGGTTGCCGGCCAGGCGCTGGTCGCGGCCGGGCGTACGGTCGAACCGACCCGGCGGGTGCACTCGCTCCACGGGTACTTCGTGCGGCCCGGCGACCCGGCGGTCCCCATCACCTTTCAAGTGGAGAACATCCGCGACGGGCGTTCCTTCTCGGTACGGCGGTCGGTCGCCCGGCAGCACGGCAAGACGATCTTCTTCATGTCCGCCTCGTTCCAGGTGACCGAGGCCGGGCTGGATCACCACGTGTCGGCGCCGCCGGACGTGCCGCCGCCGGACGAGGTGCCGACGATGGCGGAGCGGCTGGCGCGGTACCCGGAGCGGCTCGGCATCTGGTCGATGATCCCGCGCCCGATCGACGTCCGGTACGTGGGCGAGCCGGGCTGGGTACGGCCGGGGGATCGGCCGGTCGCCGCCCGCCAGCAGGTCTGGATGCGCATCGATGGCAAGCTGCCGGACGATCCCCTGCTGCACGCCTGCGCGCTGACCTATGCCTCGGACCTGACCCTGCTGGACGCGGTACTCAACCAGCACGGCGAGGTCTGGGGCCCGGGCGGCCTGGTCGGCGCCAGCCTCGACCACGCGCTGTGGTTCCACCGCTCGTTCCGCGCGGACGAGTGGTTCCTGTACGACTGCTCCAGCCCGTCGGCGTCGGGCGGCCGGGGCCTGGCCACCGGGCAGCTGTTCACGGTGGACGGCCGGCACATCGCCAGCGCGGTGCAGGAGGGGCTGCTCCGGCGGGTCGGCTGAACCGGCCGGGTTTGCCCGGTTTTGGCCGTTCCCGGGGCGGGCCCCCAGCGGCCGGGTGGGGGGCGTCGCGAGGCCGGTTACATAATTGTCGAGTGCGACTCTCCGCCCGGGTGGATTATGCCCTTCGTGCCGTCGTCGAGCTGGCCTCGTCGTCGGGCGACGACGCTCGGCCGGTGACCGCCGAGCAACTGGCCCACGCGCAGGCCATTCCGCCCAAGTTCCTGGAGAGCATCCTGCTGCAACTGCGCCGCGGTGGCGTGGTCAATGCCCAGCGCGGCCCCGAGGGCGGATACTGGCTGGCCCGCCCGGCCACCGAGATCTCGCTGGCGGACGTGATCCGGGTGATCGACGGGCCGCTGGCCAACGTACGCGGACACCGGCCCGAGTCGCTGGGCTACCAGGGTGCGGCCCAGGCCCTGCAGGAGGTCTGGATCGCGCTGCGGGCCAGCGAGCGGGAGATCCTGGACCTGGTCAAGATCGCCGACGTGGCCAACGCCGACCTGCCCGACCGGGTCCGCGACCTGGCCGCCGACCCCGCCGCCTGGGTCTGAGACCCGACCGGCCCGACCCCGACCCGCCCTGCCGGCGGCCGTAGTTCTCTCCGGGGCCGCAGTTCAAGCCCTGGTCCGGTCGGCCGTAGTCCCAATCGGCCGCAGTCTCGACGGGCCGGGCCCGCGGCTGCGGACCCGGCCCGGAGCTGGCACTAGTGGCCGGCGGAGCTGCCGGCGGTCGCGCCCTGCTCGCTCGGGTAGCGGCCGACCGAGGTCACCCGGGGCGGTGGCGCGGAGTCCCGGGCGTCCGGCCGGCCCGGCGCGGCCAGCCAGCCCGGCAGCAGGTAGGCCCCCGGCCCCCGGCGCCCGCCGGGTCCGCCGCGGGCCGCCACCTCGCCCGCGTGCACCGGGCCCTTGCAGGCCGAGCACACCATCAGCGGCTCGGTCGGCTGGCCGCAGCGGCGGTGCACGATGGTCACCGGTGGGCCGTCCGCCTCGGCCGTCCAGCGGTCACCCCACCGCATCAGGGACAGCAACACGGGCAGCAGGTCGGCGCCCTTGGGCGTCAACTCGTACCGGTAGCGCAACGGCCGGTGCTGGTACGGCTCGCGGGACAGCAGTTCGTGCTCGACCAGGGTGGTGAGCCGGTCGGTCAGCACGTTCGTGGCGACCCCAAGGTCACGCTGGATCTCGTCGAACTTGGTCAGCCCGAACACGACATCACGCAGGATCAAGGGGGTCCACGCTTCGCCGACGACCGCAAGGGTACGGGCGATGGAGCAGGGCATTGCGTGGAAATCGGTACGCTGCATTCCCGCAGCTTATTGAATGGCTTTCAGGAAACAAGCCATCGTCGCCGCGGTGACGCACACGCGGTCCGATCCGGGCCGCGACGACTGCCCGGGAGGGGTCGCTTCGTGATAGAGGTACGGCTGGCGTCCGAGCCGGTACCGGGTGCCACGGCGAACGAGGACTGCGCGTTCGCCGTACCGGGGCTGGTCGGCGTGCTCGACGGAGTGACCGTGCTGGACGGGATGGAGACCGGCTGCGTGCACGGCCCAGCGTGGTATGCCCGGATGCTGTCCGGCCGGCTGATCCGGGCGCACGCCGCCGATCCGGCGGCGCCCCTGGACCGGCTGCTGGCCACCGCGATCGACGGGGTGCGCCAGGCGCACGGGGACCGGTGCGACCTCACCCATCCGGGTACCCCGGCCAGCACGGTGTGCCTGGCCAAGTACGGCGCCGACCGGCTGGAGTACCTGGTGCTGGGCGACAGCCCGCTGGTCTACCAGGTGCACGGCGACGCCGGGCGGGTCGAGGTGGTCGACGACCAGCGGGTGCAGGAGGTCGGCCGGCTGCTGCCCGACCCCATCCCGGAGGACATGCCGAAGGACAGCTCGGAGTACGCCCGGGCGGTACGGGAGCGCACCGCCGCGAAGCTGCGGTACACCAATCGGCCCGGCGGGTACTGGATCGCCTCCACCGACCCGGCCGCGGCGGGGCACGCGGTGACCGGGGTCCTGCCGCTGACCGGCCGGGACGCGGTGCGCCGGGCCTGCCTGTTGACCGACGGCGCGTCCCGGGCCGTGGACACCTACGACCTGTACGGCTGGCCGGAGCTGCTCGACGCGCTGGCCGGGCACGGTCCGGTACACGTGATCGAACGGGTGCGGGAGGCCGAGCGGGCCGAGAGCGGGCACGTGCGGGTCAAGCGCCACGACGACGCGAGCGCTGTGCTGATCACCTTCGGGGTTTCATAGCCTGCGAACGACCGGAGGGCCTGCGAACGACCGGAGGGCCTGCGAACGACCGGAGGGGCCGGCGCGGGCCGACCCCTCCGATCTGGACCACTCGCTGGGCTACCAGTGCTTGAGCCAGGGCAGCTGGGTGAGCAGCCAGCTGTGCAGCCGGCCGACCTCGTCGGTCTTGCTGTCCAACCAGGACAGGTCGCTGCCGATCGCCAGCACGCCGAGCAGGATGGCGCCGAGGCTCGCGATGAGGCCGAGCAGCGCCAGGCTGTGTCCCGTAACGCCGCGACGGCTCGCGCCGACCAGGCCGCCCGCGGCGATCGCGCCACCGATCACGCCGAGCACGATGGCCTCGGCGGCCATCAGCCCGGTGAGCGCGGCGGCCACCGCCACCACGCCGATGATCAGGCTGAGCGTGGCCATCGCGCTGACGTGCGCCCAGCGCGGCCGTTCCACCTCGACGGTGGTGTCGCTGGCGGGCTCGGTCACGGTCGCGGTCGCCCGGTGCCTGGTGGGTATGCGGTGGGTGGTCGTCTGGTCGTCGGCCGCCCGAGGATTGATCACTGATTCACGAGTCGTGGCGTCCTCGGCGGCCGACTCGGTGTCGTCATGCCGCCGGGCGAGTAGGTTCCGCACCTGGTCCTCCCCTGTCGATCCGCCTCAATGACCAGGGAGGTACCCAATGCTGTCGATGCTTACACCCCGGGATCGACAATCGTCGGCGGCCGGGTCGGTCCGGACGGCGGGTCCAGCGGCTGGTCGATGGCGGCGAAGGTGCGCGTGGCCACGGCGAACGCGCGGTTCGCCGCCGGCACTCCGGCGTACACGGCGACCTGCAGCAGCACCTCCTTGATCTCGTCGCGGGTCAGCCCGTTGTTCAGCGCCGCCCGCACGTGCATGGCCAGCTCCTCGTCGTGGTGCAGGGTGGCCAGCATGGCCAGCGTGACGCAGCTGCGCGCCCGCCGGTCCAGGCCCGGCCGAGTCCAGATCTCGCCCCAGGCGTACCGGGTGATGAAGTCCTGGAAGTCGGCGTTGAACTCGTTGGTCCCGGCCACCGCCCGGTCCACGTGCGCCGAGCCGAGCACCTCGCGGCGCACCGCCATACCGTCCTCATAGGACATTGTCCGGAATCCCTTTCGCGACAAGGTGTTCGATCAGGATGGCGGTGACCGGCCCGGGGCGTTCGACGTTGGCCAGGTGCGCGGCGTCGGGCACCACGTGCAGCCGCGCGCCGGGGATGGCGTCGGCGATGACCTTTCCGTGCGACGGTGGCGTGGCCGGGTCCATCGCGCCCGCGATGACCGCGGTCGGCGCGGTCACGGTGGGCAGCACCGGCCGCAGGTCCATGGCCGCGATCGCCTCGCAGCAGGCCGCGTACCCCTCGTCGGTACAGCCGGCGAGGGTGTCCTCGAAGTCGCGCACCGCGTCCGGGTTCCCGGCCACGAACGGTGGGGTGAACCAGCGCGCGACCAGCTGCGCGGCGATGGCGCCGGAGCCCTCGCGCCGGACCCGGTCGGCGCGCTGCCGCCACGGGTCGGGGGAGTCGAACCGGGCCGAGGTGCAACACAGCGCCAGTCTGTCTACTCTGGACGGTGCCTGGGCGGCCAGCCACATGCCGACCATGCCGCCCAGGGACACCCCGCAGTACGAGAACCGGTCCAGGCCCAGGCGGTCCAGCAGGGACGTCGCCACCCAGATCGTCCATTCTGTACGGTCCGGCCGGCGCGGGTGAGTCACCGTGCCCCCGGTGCTCGTAGCGCAGCACCCGGAAGTGCTCCTCGAACGCCGGCAGCTGGGCCTGCCACAGCATCCCGGTGGTGCCCAGCGAGTTGCCCAGTACCAGCACCGGACCGTGCGCCCGGCCGGTCAACCGGTAGCGCAGTGCCACGCTCACCGTCCGCCTCCCCGATTCGCGTGCGCGGCGAGCGCGCGGTCGATGAACGCCGACGTCGAGCCCAGATACCCGCCGGGCCGCACCGACTCGTCGATCTGCTCCGGGCTCAGGTGCGCCCGCACCTCAGGATCGTCGTGCAGCGCCTGGCCCAGCGACCGGTCGGTGGCCACCGCGTCGCGGCACACCCGCGACACCAGTTCGTGCGCGGCGTCGCGGCCCAGCGCCGGGGCCAGCAACCCGGCCACGCGCTCGGCCATTGGCAGCCCCCGGGTCGCGTCGAGGTTCTGGCGCATCCGCCGCGCGTCCACCCGCAGCCCGGACAGCACGTCGGCGGTGCCGGCCGTGGCGCCGCCGACCAGGCCGAGCAGTTCGGACAGCGGTTGCCACTCGGCGTGCCAAGCGCCGGCGGCGCGCTGGTGCTCCTGTGCCATCCCGGACAGCAGCGTGGCCACCAGCCCCGGTACCCGCCGGGTGGCGGCGGTGACCAGCACGCTGCGTACCGGATTCTGCTTGTGCGGCATGGCCGACGAGGCCCCGCCGGTGGCCTCGGCGATTTCGCCGAGCTCGGTCTGCGCGAGCAGCGTGAGGTCCAGCGCGATGGTGGCCAGCACGCCGGACGCGGCACCGAGGGCGCCGGCCAGCTCGGCGATCCGGGTGCGGTCGGTGTGCCAGGGCAGCACCGGCTCGGCCAGCCCCAGCTCGGCGGCCAGCAGCCCCAGTACCCGGGGCCCGTCCGCGCCCAGCGCGGCCAGGGTGCCGGCGGCGCCACCGAACTGGACGGCCAGCCGGTGCTCCCGCACCCGCTCCAGCGCGGCGATGCCCTCGCCGACCGCGACCAGCCAACCGGCGCAGGTCAGCCCGAACGTGATGGGCAGCGCGTGCTGCCCCAGGGTGCGCCCGGCCATCAGGGTGTCCCGGTGCTCGGCGGCCAGCCGGGCGCAGTGCTCCGCCACGCCGTTCAGGTCGGCCAGGATCTGCCCCAGGCAACGCTTGGTGACCAGTACCGCGGCGGTATCCAGCACGTCCTGGCTGGTCGCGCCGAGGTGCAGGTACGGCGCCGCCTCGGCGGGCAGCACGCGACCGAGGTCGCCGAGCAGCGGTACGACCGGGGTGCCGCTGGCCCGCGCACGCCGGCCGAGGTCGGCCGGATCCGGGCGCAGCACCGCGGTCGCCTCGGCGATGGCGTCGGCGGCACCGGGCGGTACGAGGCCGGCCCGGGACTGTGCCCGGGCCAGCGCCCGTTCGAAGTCGAGCATCGCCCGCACCCACGCCCGGCCGTCCAACTCGCGGTCGACCTCGGGCGTGCCGAACAGCGGATCGAACACGCTGCCGCCGGTCCGCTCGAACCGCCCGGTCGGCGGCTCGGGGCGCCCGCCCCGTCCGGCCGTCCCGGCCTGCTGTGCGGGACCGGGCGCACCGGCCTGCTGTGCGGGCCCGGCCGTCCCGGCCTCACGCGCGGGACCGGCCGTCCCGGCCTCACGCGCGGGACCGGCCGTCCCGGCCTCACGCGCGGGACCGGAAGGCCCGGTGGGCTCGGATGGCTCAGAGGTCGAAAAAGGCGGTCTCATCGGCGCCCTGGAGGTGGATGTCGAAGCGCAGCCCGCCGTCCTCGGCGACGGCCACCAGGCCGGCCCGCACCTCCGGCTCCTCGATCGAGGACAGCACCGGGTCGGCGTCGTTGGCCGCCGCCTCGTCCGGGAAGTAGATCCTGGTGACCAGGCGCTGGAGCATGCCCCGGGCGAGCACCGTCACGTCGAGGTGTGGCGCCTGCGTGCCGCCGCCGGGCGCGGGTACCGGGCCGGGCTTGAGGGTCAGGATCGAGTACCGGCCCCGCGGGTCGGTGGGGCACCGGCCCAGGCCACGGAAGCCGAGTCCGTGCCCCAGCGCCCAGCCCGCCGCGCCCAGCCCGCCGGTCGACGCGTCGGCGTCGCGACCGGCCGCCGAGCCGGTGGGCGCCGATCCGTTGGCGGGCGAGCCGTTCGCGGCCGAGCCGTTGTGCCCGGTGGCCGGCGCGCTGGACTGGCCGCGCGGATCGTCGGGGTGGGCGAACCGGCCGTCGGGGTCGGCCTGCCAGGTCTCGATGAGGGCGTCCGGCACCGGTTCGCCGGCACCGTCGAACACCCTGCCACTGATCCGGATCGCGCCCGGCGTGCCCTCGGGCACCACGAGTGGGCCGTCGCTCCACGGCAGCGCGCCCGGCAGCGCGAAGAACGGCCCGACGGTCTGGGACGGGGTGGTCGGTTGCGGCGTACCCATCAGTGCTCCTCGTCTTCGAACACGCTAGCCCTCGGGCCGCGCAGCACGATGTCGAACCGGTAGCCGAGTGCCCACTCGGGTACCGTGCTGTCCAGGTCGAAGTCGCAGATCATGCGCTGCCGGGCGGCCTCGTCGCGGACCGAGTTGAAGATCGGGTCCTGGCCGAACAGGGGATCGCCGGGGAAGTACATCTGGGTCACCAGCCGCTGGGTGAACGCCCGGCCGAACAGCGAGAAGTGGATGTGGGCCGGGCGCCAGGCGTTGCTGTGGTTGCGCCACGGGTACGCGCCCGGCTTGATGGTGATGAACTTGTAGTTGCCCTCGCTGTCGGTGACGCACCGGCCGCCGCCGTCGAAGTTCGGGTCCAGCGGCGCGTCGTGCTGGTCGCCGTCGTGGCGGTAGCGGCCCGACGCGTTGGCCTGCCACAGCTCCACCAGCGTGTCGGGCACCGGCCGGCCGGTGCCGTCCAGGATCCGGCCATGCAGGATCATGCGCTCGCCCAGCGGCGCTCCGGCGTGCTGGCGGGTCAGGTCGGCGTCGGCCTCGGCGACCCGGTCGTGGCCGAACACCGGGCCGGTGATCTCGGTAAGTCCCTGGGGCAGCACCCGCAGCGGCCGGTGCGGGGTGCGCAGCCGGGTCGATCCGTACCCCTCGAAGCCCGGCTCCGGATGGGAGCCGTGGTCCGTCGGGTAGAAGGGTAGGCGCAGGTCGGTCACGTCTGGCATGTCTACTCCTGCTGCTCGGGTTCTACTCCTGCTGTTCGGTCTGCTGCCTCAGCCGGCGCAGCGCGGCCAGCTCGGTCGGCGTGGGCGGATCGGTCTGTCGCAACGATTCGGCGACCCGCAGCGGCCAGCCGGTGCGCGCGCGCACCTCGTCGAGGCCGACGCCGGGGTGCACGGCGGTGAGGGTCAGCTCGCAGGTCTCGGGGTCCGGCTCGAGCACGCCGAGGTCGGTGATGACCGTGCGCGGGCCGGCGCCGCGCAGGCCGAGGCGCTCCCGGTCGCCCTTGCCGCGCCCGAAGCCGACCGACGTGACGAAGTCGACCCGCTCGACAAAGGCGCGGGTGGACTGCCGTACCACGACGATGACCTCGCGGCAGGACGCGGCGATCTCCGGTGCCCCACCGGCGCCGGGCAGCCGGACCTTCGGCCGGCGGTAGTCGTCGCCGATCATCGTGGTGTTCACGTTGCCGTACTTGTCCAGCTGCGCGGCGCCGAGGAAGCCGACGTCGACGCGGCCGGGCTGGAGCCAGTAGTTGAACACCTCCGGAACGCTGATCACCGCGTCCGCGGTGTCCGCGAGGATGCCGTCCCCGATGGACAGCGGCAGCCGATCCGGCTTGGCGCCGAGGGTTCCCGACTCGTATACGAGCACCAGGTCGGGGGCGTGAGTGCGGCGGGCCAGGTTGGCCGCGGTGCTGGGCAGGCCGATGCCGACGAAGCACACGACGCCGTCGCGCAGCGCCCGGGACGCCGCGACGGTCATCATCTCGTCGGGCGTCCACGGCTGGGCGTCCACCCCGGCCTCCGTCCCGGTCATGCCCGCGCCCCGTTCTGCTGATCTGCCCCGCTCGGCCGATCCGCCCCGTTCTGCTGATCCGCCCCGCCCCGTTCCGGGTTCGGCCCCGGGTCGCCCGGTGAGCGGTTGAAGATCGTGCTGTCGAGCCATCGGTTGAACTCCTCGCGGTCCCGGCCGATCGCGTCCCAGGCCCGGTAATAGTCGTTGTCCCGCACCGAGTATCCCTGCGCGTACGACGGGTGGGCGCCGCCGGGCGCCTCGGCGACGTAGCCGATCGCCCAGCTCGGCAGCACCATGGCGCCCGGTCGCGGGTCCAGCTCGTCGACGATCTCTTCCACGGTCACCAGCGACCGCGTGGCGCACAGCACGGCCTCCTTCTGCACCCCGGTGATCCCCCAGAGCTGCACGTTGCCGTGGCGATCGGCGCGCTGAGCGTGGATCACCGCCGAGTCGAGCTTCAGGGCCGGCACGGCGGTCAGCACCTCTCCGGTGAACGGGCAGGTGATCGGCGCGATATTGGAGGTCTGGCCGGGCAGGTCGGTGCCGACGTACCCGCGCAACACCGCGAACGGCAGCCCGGACGCCCCGGCCACGTACCGGTTGGCCATGCCCGCGTGGCTGTGCTCCTCCAGCTCGAGCGGGGCGGGCCAGTCGTGGGAGACCGCGTCGCGGAAGCGGTGCAGCGAGCCGACTCCGGGGTTGCCGCCCCAGGAGAAGACCAGGCGGCTAGCGCAGCCGGCGCCGATCAGCTGGTCGTAGATCAGGTCGGGGGTCATCCGCACCAGGGTCAGCCCCCGCCGGCCCTGGCGGATCACTTCGTGCCCGGCGGCGAACGGGATCAGATGAGTGAAGCCCTCGAACGCGACGGTGTCACCGTCCTGAACAACCTCGGAGACCGCCTCGGGGAGCGAGGTGATTCGGGCCATGGTCCCTCCGCTTCCGGTCGAGCTACCGCGTGGCGGCGGTCGAGCTACCGCACGGCGGCACAGTGTTCGCTAGACGAACACTAATCCGTATATCGAACAACCCTATCGAGCCCGCCTCCGGCTGGTCAACGACGCACTTCTCACATTCAAACCGGCGATTTCCTCCAGTAGCCTCGGTCTCACAGCCGGCGGTGCCGGCCGCAGACCGCACATCCTGGAGTCCCGACATGTCCGAAGCGTTCCTGGTCGACGGCGTCCGCACTCCGCAGGGCCGGTACGGCGGTGCACTGTCCACGGTACGGCCGGATGACCTGGCCGCCCTCGTCGTCGGCGAGGTGCTACGCCGCAGCGGCGCGCCGGCGGACGCGGTCGACGAGGTGATCCTCGGCGCCGCGAACCAGGCCGGTGAGGACAACCGGAACGTGGCCCGGATGTCCGTGCTGCTGGCCGGGCTGCCCGAGACCGTGCCCGGCTTCACCGTGAACCGGCTGTGCGCCAGCGGGTTGACCGCGGTCGCCACCGCCGCGCAGATGGTCCGCTCCGGCGAGGCCGACCTGGTGATCGCCGGCGGGGTCGAGTCGATGACCCGGGCGCCCTGGGTGATGGCCAAGCCGGGTACCCCGTGGGCGCGCCCGGGCGAGGTGCACGACACGTCGTTGGGCTGGCGCTTCACCAACCCGCGCTTCGCCGCGGCCGACGCCGCCGTGCCGGCCGGCGCCGGCCCGGAGACGACGAAGCTGACCCTGTCCATGGGCGAGACGGCCGAGGAGGTGGCCGCGCTCGACGGGATCACCCGGGCCGACTCGGACGCCTTCGCGCTGCGCAGCCACCAGCGGGCCGTCGCGGCCATCGACGCCGGCCGGTTCGCGGCCGAGATCGTGCCGGTACCGGTTAAGGACGGCGCGGTCGCCGTGGACGAGGGGCCCCGGCGCGACACGACCCTGGAGAAGCTGGCCAAGCTGCGGGCGGTGTTCCGGGCCGGCGGCGTGGTCACGGCCGGCTCGTCCTCGCCGCTGTCCGACGGCGCCGCCGCCATCCTGGTGGCCAGCGAGCGGGCCGTGCAACGGTACGGGCTGCGCGCCCGGGCCCGGGTGGTCGCCTCGGCCAGCGCCGGTGTGGCACCCAACCTGATGGGCCTGGGCCCGGTACCCGCCACCGAGAAGGCGCTGGCCCGCGCCGGCTGGCAGGCGGCGGACCTGGACGCGGTGGAGCTGAACGAGGCGTTCGCCGCGCAGAGCCTGGCCGTGATCCGGCGGTTGAAGCTGGACGAGGACCGGGTCAACGCCGACGGCGGCGCGATCGCGATCGGGCACCCGCTGGGCTGCTCCGGTGCGCGCCTGGTGGTCACGCTGCTCGGCCGGATGGAGCGCGGCGAGGCCCGGCGCGGCCTGGCTACCCTGTGCGTGGGCGTGGGTCAGGGCGCCTCGCTGCTCGTCGAGCGCTGATTCTCCGACCGGCGAGCCGACCCGGCTCGCGGCGGCGGTCGCAGGGGGTGCCGGGGTGCGCCGCGATCCGGCAGAATCCCCGCATGGCGATCCAGGTACAGGTGACCTTCGACTGCGCCGACCCCGCGCGACTGGCCCGGTTCTGGGCCGAGGCGCTGCATTACCGCTCCGAAGCGCCGCCGGCCGGGTTCGACGACTGGCCGGCCTTCCTGCGCAGCATCGGCGTGCCCGAGGAGGAGCTGAACGACGGCGACTCGGTGGTCGACCCGGACGGCGCCGGGCCGCGCCTCTACTTCCAGCAGGTGCCGGAGGGCAAGACCCTGAAGAACCGTCTGCACCTCGACCTGGCCGTCGGCGGCGGGCGGTCGGTGCCGCTGGCGACCCGGCGGGCGCGGGTGGAGGCTGAGGCGGACCGCCTGGTGGCGGCGGGCGCCACCCGGCTCCGGGTCAACGCCCCGCCCGGCATGGACCAGTACGGCGTGGTGATGTCCGACCCGGAGGGCAATGAGTTCTGCCTGCACTGATCCCCTGCACTGATCCCCCGGCACGGAAACCGGCGGCCCCTTCCGGTTCACCTCGCACAGGCGATGAGCCCTCACCCCGCCGCGTCGAACATGGATATAAGGAGCGGTGGCCGAGGTGTGCGGCGATGCCGCTCGGTTCTCGGCGGCACGGCCGATCCCGACAAGGGGGAATCATGAGCAGGGACAGGAGCCTGGGCAAGAACGGTACCGCCAGCCGCAACCGCGCGGCCGCGGCGATGGAGGACACCGACCCGATGACCAGGGAAGAGCTGTTGGAAGCGTGCGGACTCGTCCCGGAGTCGTCGGCGTCCGGCATGAGCCGTGGCGAGCGCGGGCAGCCGGATTCGGACTCCGACGACCCGCGGCCCGCGATCTAGGCGCTCGCGACCCCAGGGGGCAGACATGCGATACGACCAGTTTCTCGCCCAGGTCCGGGAGCGCGGTGAATACGCCGACCGGAACGAGGCGGAGTGGACGACCCAGGTGGTGCTGCGCGTGCTCGCCGACCGGCTCACCGCGCAGGAGGCCGAGGATCTCGCGGCCCAGCTGCCAGACCAGGCGGCCAACACTCTGACCGCGTACGCGGGCGACCCGGAGACGTTCAGCGTGCACGAGTTCCTGCGCCGGATCGCCGAGGTCACCGGCGCCACCGAGCGCACCGCCCAGTGGGACGCCAGCGCCGTGCTGTCCACGGTGGCGGACGGGGTGAGCGGCGGCGAGGTCAAGGACGTCCTCGGCCAGCTTCCGTCCGGGTACTCGGTGCTGTTCGGCAAGTCCGCGCTCGGCGGCTGATCCGGCGCCGGCGTCCTGCCTAGCGCAGGATGCCGGTGTGGCCCAGCGAGTACCGGCCCGGCTGCGGCCAGACGCACAGTCCGTGCGGTTGCGTACCGACCGGGATCCTCGCGATGAGGTGTCCGTCGCCGGTGTCGATCGCGTATACCTCCGAGTTGTACCGGCCGGACAGCCACAGCACCTTGCCGTCGGGGGACAGCCCGCCCATGTCCGGGCTGCCGCCGCCGGGAATCTTCCACTTGGCGGTCAGCTTGCCGGTCGCGAAATCCAGCACCGAGATGGAGCCCTCGCCCCGATTGGTGACGTACATGCTGCTGGAGTCCCGGCTGATGTACAGGCCGTGCGCCCCGTCCCCGGTGGCCAGGTAGGTCGGCTTGCCGAAGGCGTCCCCGTCGAGGATCCACACCCCGCTGGACTGCATGTCCGCGATGTACCAGGTCTTGCCGTCGGGGGAGACCTTCACGTCCTGCGGCATGGGGTTGAGCCCGGGCAGCCGCTGCTGAGCGATGATCTTTTGGTTCGCGACGTCTATCTTGAGCAGGTCGCCGGAGAACTCGCAGCTCGCGATCATGTAGCGCCCGTCCGCCGAGAAATCCGCGTGGTTGACCCCGTCGCAGGTGACGTCGATGGTCTTGATGGTCTGCATGGTGTGCGGATCGCGGAACACGATCTGGTGCGCCGCCTCGGCCATCACCACCGCGTACCTGCCGTCCGGGGTGAAATAGAGGTTATAGGGGTCGTTGACCGGTACCGGGTCGGCGAACCTGCCGGTCGCCGGGTCGATCGGGGTCACCGCGTTGCCCTGGTCGCTGTTGACCCACAGGGTGCGCAGGTCCCACGACGGCACCACGTGTTCGGGGCTGTGCGGCACCGGTACGGTGTCGATCACCTTGTACGTGGTCGGGTCGATCACCGACACCGTGTCGCTGCCGTTGTTGGGTACGTAGATCCGGTACGGGTCGCCCTTGACGGCGTCGGACAGGTCGCCCGGCCGATCCGCCGCGTACAGGTCGTCCGGGTCCAGTACCGGCGGCATGCCGGGCAGCGGCGCGCCGCCGGCGGCCTCGGCGTTGGCGGTCTGCACCGGCTGGACGGAGTGCATCGCCGGCATGTTGGGCATGGGATCCGGCACGCGAACAGCGGCCTTGTCGTGGCTGGTGCAGGCGGCCGCGACGACGAGGCTCACGCCGATGCTGACGGCCCCGAACTTGAGATAGCGAGAGGTGCGGTTCATGCGCTCATCAACTCCGTCATGGTGACCGGTCGCAGCCCCAGCCCGTGGAGCCGGTCGAGAATGGCCGGGATCGCGGTAACGGTGCCGGCGTGGCCGCAGTGCATGCTGACGATGGAGCCCTGGCGCACCGAATCCGACACCGCGCCCACGATGGTCGGGGCCGGAGGGTCCGTGCTGTCCAGGGAGTCGAGGTCGTAGGAGAGGCAGGTGGCGTACCCGACGCGGGTGGCCTGCGCTCGGATCGTGGCGGTGGAGTACTGGGTCATCGAGGGGCGGAACCAGGTACCGATGGACCCGGTCAGCCGCCGCAGCACGGCGGCGCAGGCGTTGATCTCGGCGAACGCGTCGGAGGCGCTCATGCTCGCCAGATCCTCGTGATTCTGGGTGTGGTTGCCCAGCTCGTGCCCGCCGTCGAGGATCCGCTTCGCCAACTGCGGCTGGTCCGCGAGCCAACTGCCGACGGCCAGCACGGTGACCCGGGCACCGCCCCGCTCCAGCTCGTCCAGCAGGGCGGTGACCTGTGCCGGCTCGCCCTGCCCGTGGAATGTCAGCGCGACGTTCGGCCGGTCTCGCGGCCCGTTGGTCACCTCGGGCGGCAGGGCCCCTGGCGACAGGGCTCCTGGCGACGCGCCCCCGGGCGGCGGGGCGGGCCGGCCGCTCGGCTCGGGCGTGGTGGTCGGTCGGGGCGTCGGGCCCGTACCGGCGGGGCTGGCGGTGGTCCTCGGGGCGCGCCGGCGCGGGGCGGCCGTGGTGTCCGGGCCGGCCGCGTTCGTGACCCCGGCGTGGCCGGCCGGCTGGCAGGCGACGGCTGGTACCGCGGCGAGGACGAGCGCGACGGCCTTGAGCGCACCGCGCCGGCCGAGTTCGCCCGGCGCCTCGACCGCGGCTCGCCGGCCGAGTTCGCCCGGCGCCTCAACCGCACCGCGTCGGCCGTGTTCGGAGGGTGTCTCGCTGGCGGCGGGGTCCTGCGGCTCGACGGTCGCTGCCTCGTCTCGCCGCACGGCTCCCCCTCCGGTTCGCGCCTGATTGCGGCGCAGCCCGCGGGTCGTGGGGGAGGGGGCCCCATCGCCGGGCGGCGCGAATGGCTAATCAGCCGTAATCATAGCGAACTGACTGATTTTCACATTACCGCGTGAAAGGCGCGCTTTACTTTGGCACGGCCAAGTGGCCCGCACGCTGCGCGATTTTCCGTTCGGGACACCTGGCGCGCCGGGCGACTGGCGGAGTCGCGGCGGCGAGTCGGTAGCGGCAGGGTCAGGCGCTGCCGGTGCGGGTCGCGGGAGCGGCCAGCAGGGTGCTGGCCAGGTACCGGAGGGTGCGGTTCAGGCGCTCCGACTCCCCGCGCGCGAGCAGGTGGCGCACCAGGTCGCTGTGCAGGGAGCCGAGCAGGATGTGGGCGAGCAACTCCCCGTCCAGGTCCGGTCGGGCCTGGACGATCAGGCCGGCGACGTGCCGGTGCCAGGCCTGGTAGAGGGGGCTGGACTGCCGGCTGCGCTCGGCGTGCTCCTCGTTCGTCAACGCGTGTTCGTACGCGGCGATCAGCGCCACGTTCGCGGTGGCCAGCTCCGTCACGGCGTCCAGGAAGGCGATCAGCCGCTCGAGCGGGGGCGCGCCCGGCCCGAGCGGGGGCGGCCCGTCGGACAGCGCCTCGATCATCGCCATCGTCCGCTGCTCGACCAGGGCCCGCATGAGGCCCGTGCGGTTGCCGAACCGGCGGAACACGGTGCCCTTGCCCACCCCCGCGGCGGCGGCCACCTCGTCCAGGGACACGTGCTCCACGCCGCGCTCGGCCAGCAGTCGCTCGGCGGCGAGCAGGATGGCGCGGCGGTTGCGGGCGGCGTCGGCGCGCTCGACCACCTGGGCGGTCCCCTCTCTGGGCGGTGTCCCTCCCGGTGAGGGCTCCCGGTCGGGACCGGTGGGGCCGCGACCGTGGTCACCGTACCCGGGGCGGGGCGCCGGTCGTCGCACACGCGAGGCGCCGAGGAATCGGGATAGACGGACTGACGGTCCGGATAGTACGGTCAACCGGACCGTCAGTCAGCTTAGCGAGGGGGCGCGACATGCGCGCGATCGTCATGCACGAGGTGGGTGGGCCGGAAGCCCTGGTCCTGGAGGAGATACCGGTGCCGACCGCGGGGCCGGGGGAGGTGGTGGTGCGTACCGAGGCGATCGGTACCCACTTCGCGGACACCGAGGTGCGGGCCGGCAAATACCTGCCGGCCCGCCCGGAGTCGTTGCCCGCCGGGGTGGGATTCGAGGCGGTCGGGGTGGTCACCGAGACCGGCGCCGGGGTCGATCCGGCGCTGCTGGGGCGGCGGCGGGCGGTGGTGCTCCTCGCGGGCGCAGGCACCTACGCCGAGTACGTGGCCGCGCCGGCCGCCGCCGCGCTGCCGGTACCCGACGGAGTCGGCAGCGTCGACGCGGTGGCGGTCGGGCTGCAGGCCGCCGTGGCGTTGGGGGTGCTGCGCGCGGCCCGGCTGGACGGGTCGGAGTCGATCCTGATCGAGGCGGCCGCTGGTGCCGTGGGCGGGTACCTGCTCCAGCTCGCCCGGGAGCACGGCGTTGGTCGGATCGTGGCCACCGCCGGTACCCCGGAGAAGCGCGAGCACGCCCGGCGGCTGGGCGCCGACGTGGTGATCGACCACGGCGTGCCGGACTGGCCCGCCCGCGTACCGGAGGCGCTGGACGGCGGCGAACTCGACGTGGTGTTCGAGTCGATCGGCGGCGCGACGGCCGGCCAGTTGCTCGGCGCGATGACGCCGGCCTCCGGGCGGATCGTGTTCTACGGCATGCTCGCCGCCAAGCCGCCGGAGATCGCGCCGACCGATCTGCTTGCGCGCGGGCTGAGCCTGATCGGCTTCGGCGGGCGGGCGGGCACCGAGCTGGAGCGGATCCGGTCGCTGCACGCGGAGGTGCTCGACCGGGTGGCGGCCGGGCGGCTCCGCCCGCTGGTGGACTCGGTGATGCCGCTGGCGGAGGCGGAGGCGGCGCACCGGCGGCTGGAGGAGCGCCGGGGGATCGGCAAGATCGTGTTGACCCCCTAGCCGAAGGGAGGCCCAGCGGAACCGGGGCGGACGGTCAGGCCAGGGCGGGCGGCTCGTCCCGGGACAGCACCCACAGCTCGTCCGGGGCCGTGATCACGGCCGACGGCCAACCGTCCGGCCAGACCTCGTAGCGGCTGGGCGGGCCGGTCGGCTCCCACAGGGCCCCGATGATCGTTCCGGTCGCGTCCGCGTGCGGGCCGGCGACGATCCGGACCCGGGTACCGGGGGCGTGCCCGTCCTCGCCGACGACCAGCACCGCGTCCAGGATCTGCCGGGCGCCCCGGAACGCGTCCGGCCCCGGTACCCGGACGGGGCAGTGGCCGATGAGGGCGCCGACCGGCGCCGAGGCGGCCGCCTTGATCCGCGGGTACAGGCCGGCCAGGTCGCCGTCCAGCAGCCGACGGGCGGCGCGGTCCAGCCCGGCGCAGGCCGTGTCGATGGCGGTCTCCTCGCCCAGCTCGGCCTCCCAGGCCAGTTCGCCGGTCGACGGCACCAGATCGGGGCGTTCGTGGGTGAGGACCAGGTACAGGCAGGAGAGTGCGGCACAGCGTCCGGCGCCGTGATAGAGCGGCCCGGCGCCGGTGCCCTCCTCGCCGCGGCTGGGCGGGAACCGGTCGGCCAGGTGCCGGGCCCGCCCATCGGGCAGGTCGGCGGCCAGCCGGGCGTCCTGCACCCGCTGGGCCAGGCTGCGTCGCTGCCGGTGCTCGACCAACCCCCGACGGTGGCTATCCGAGCCGGCCGGGTAGACGGTGCGCCCCTGGCTGGCCGGCATCCCGCCGGCGGGCTCGCCGCCGGCGCGCAGCGCCCCGGCGAGTTGGCGCGCGGCGACCAGGTAGGACACGCCGGTGCGGGCGGCCTGTGCGCGGATGGCGCGCTTGCGGGCCCGCCCCTGCGCCGGCTTGCGATGCTGGTTGTCGACCATCCCGTCCTCCACGGGCCCACGCTCCCGACGGTTCGAGGCGAACAGTGCCGACGACGGGAACCGGTGCTCGGATTCGGGAGCGGTCGGATCCCCGCGTTGCGTCTCGCCGCGCTGAGTCGGAGCCTCTTGGCCCGTATCGGCCGGCGTGGGGCGGGCCGTCCGGGCTCGGGCAGGCGCGCTGCCCTGACGCGATGATAACCGCCGCCGGGGCTGCGCGCCGTGCCCGGCACGACTGGTCTCGGTCGTCTTCCGGCACGCGACCGGCCTGGGTCGCGGCGCGGCGCGGCGTCAGACGCGCCGAGCCGGGATGGTCGGCGACTGGTTTGGGTCGTGGCGCGGCGTCAGACGCGCCGAGCCGGACTGGTCGAGTGATGATCGACCGGCGCGCCGGGTGGCGACGCGCCCGTGACAGTCACCCCGGGCCGGTCGGCCGCGTTGGCGAATCAAAAGCGACGCGGGGGCGGGGTAGCATTGAGTAGGGCAGTGCGCCTGCCCGAGCCTTGTCCGGTCGCCCACGCTGACCGTAGAGGGCCAAGAGGCTCCGACTCAGCGCGGCAACCATTTCAGCGCGATTACCTCCGCCTGTGGCGCTCTGCGTCCGTGTTGGGCGGGACGCGTGGACCCCCGGAAGGATGTGATGATCATGTTCGAGCGGTTTACCGACCGAGCACGGCGGGTTGTGGTCCTGGCTCAGGAAGAGGCCCGGATGCTCAACCACAACTACATCGGCACTGAGCACATCCTGCTTGGCCTGATCCATGAGGGTGAGG